>NZ_NASN01000001.1:0-180314 GCF_002142015.1 Gilliamella sp. A7 | reverse complement strand
ATCCCATATTGAATAAATTTAATTGTAGTATGGAGTAAGTAATTTTTATTTACTTGTTTCTTTATGATTTTTAACAAATTTATTAATAATGAAAATTAGAATAATAGTAAATCATAATTTAAATTTAGCGTTTTTATGACAGATAAAATTGTGTGAAAAGTTGGCTCCTCCAACAGGACTTGAACCTGTGACATACGGATTAACAGTCCGCCGTTCTACCGACTGAACTATGGAGGAACCGAAATGTAGCGCGCATATTATAGATTTAATGACACTATGTCAATAGTTAAATTGTTTAAAATGCGTTTTTTGTAGCAGATTATCTCGATTATTATGCTTCAAGTATTCGGATTGTCTTGAATAATGTCTTTTGTCTGAGGAGTTGTTGTGGATGTGATCCTAGTTCTCCTTCAGGGATTGTTTGATTTAATGCTTGATAATATTTGATCCAATAAGGCAGAATTTGGCCTGTGGCTAAATCGCTAAAGTTCATAGGATAACGTTGAAAATAATCTTCACCAGATGGGTACTTGAAGGCATAAGTAATCAGTTCACTACAGTAAAACCCTTTATCATCTTCGCGAAAACTATGGTTATAAGGCAACCCTAGACAGGTTTGTACTCGCATTAATGCGTTTTTAATGACGGAATCATCATAAATGGTTGCTACTAGATTATATTGAGCGGTAGCTAAAAAGTTGTTAAGGGGCTGTTGGATTACCCCGTGTTTTTGAGTGGCTTCAATGACGATATTATTGCCAATATATAACCCAACATGGCTTATCTGATTGATTATCTCATCCGAGCAAAGCTGTGAACCAGAATGCGTAATCGCTTCATTAAATTCGCTTTCTTCATGCTGGGATTGAAAAATAATATCGCCAATTTGCATTTTTATTGATGTTTTTTAGCGTGGTGACGCCATAATGAAAACATGACACAAGTTGCGATGATAAATTTAAGTGCATCCACACCAACAAAAGGTAAATAGCCTACTTGTATCGCTTCGCTAAGGGAAATATGTAAATACCCCATTAAATAGACCACACCAAAGACAAATAACAACTGGTGAGCACAAGCAAAGGCAACTAATCCTAACAGAAAACGACGATCGTAACCTTTTTCTGCTGCATATCCAGCTAAATAAGCACTAAATACATAACCATATAAATAACCAGCAGAAGGAGAAGCAAGCGCCATAATGCCACCGCTACCATTGGCGAAAAGTGGTAATCCTAATGCACCTAAAAAAAGGTATTGAAGAATTGCTAGAGCACCTAATTTACGCCCCAAACAAGCTCCGATCAGAAGCACGCCTAATGATTGTAGACTGAATGGTACCGGATAGGTTGGAATACTGATATTTGCGGCAACGCCTAGCAGCAATGCGGCACAAGTAACTGCGCACAACTTGCGTTGCCAAGAGGATAAGTTGAATAGTGTATTAATATAAGTTGGATAGTACGATGTTAATTGTTGTTTCATTATTTTCTACCATTAAAAGCTAAATAGTAGCGTCATAATAATACAAAAACAAAGTATGTAAACTATTTTTTTATAAAATAGTTTACATTTGTTGGGAGAATTTTGTTTTAAACTAAAAAAGGATTTGTCATTCGTTCATTGCCAAAGCTCGACATCGGACCATGACCAGGAACAAAGATAAAATCATCACCAAGCGGAAATAGTTTATTTGTGATAGAGGAAATTAAATCGGCATGATTTCCTCGAGGAAAGTCGGTACGGCCAATGCTACTTTTGAATAAGACATCACCGACAAAAGCAATTTTATCTTTGGCATTGATAAATACGATATGGCCAGGAGTATGGCCAGGGCAGAACAGAACATCAAGTGTAATGTTACCCACTTTAACTTGTTCCCCTTTTGTTAACCAGCGATCAGGTAAAAAAATATCCGTATAAGGAAAGCCAAATTGCATACATTGTTGCGGTAGTCCAGAGAATAAAAACTCATCTTCTTGACTAGGGCCAATGATCTTAACATCATAGTGGTTAGCTAACGCCACGGCAGCGCCAACATGATCTAAATGGCCATGAGTAAGCAAGATTTGCTTGATATTTATGCCCAGTTTTTCCACTGCTTTTCTAAGCAATTCTGGCTCACCACCAGGATCAATAAAGGCAGCTTCGTTTGTTTCATCACACCAAATAATGCTACAATTTTCTTGAAAAGCTGTAACTGGAATGATCTGATATTGAAACATATAATTCTCCCTTAATTGCTTAGCGCCGGTTCGTTAAATTTTTACCATCTTGTGTGTTTAGTTGCGCAAAAATCATGCTTGATAGCATAGTCACAATACCTAGTATAACAAAGGTTAATTGAAATGCGTGAATAGTAGTTGTTGAATTGCTGAATAATCTTACTAATACCGCACCAAAACCAGTACCAAAGCTAATGGCTAATTGCTGATTAACCGCCATTAAACTATTACCACTGCTGGTGCTTTCACCTTGTAAATTAGCTAATGTGATACTATTCATTGAGGTAAATTGCATTGAATTGATTCCTCCAATGCAAAATAACAAAATGCCTAATATTACTAATGGTGTCGCTAAGTTTATTAATGACATTAAAAGAATCAAAATTCCAGCTAAGATGGTATTAGCAACCAATACAAAACGGTAACCTAAACGAGCAAGAATCCGCGTAATAAAAAATCTGGTACAAATTGAAGCAATAGCCACGGGGACTAACATCATGCCAGCAAAAATTGCTGAATAACCAAAGCCAACTTGTAGAAATAGTGGAATAAGGAAAGGCACGCCAGAAATGCCCAATCGACAGACTAAATTACCGATAATACCAATTTTAAAGGTCCGGATAGTAAATAATGATAGTGGAAATAGTGGCCCAGATTTTTTTTGCGCATAGGTTCGATAAATAAATAAAAAAATCAGACTGATGATGGCAAGCGTTATTGGTAAATAATATTGTTGACCTTGATTTAAATATTCGACACTAAGGGTAGCACTGATAAAAGTAATAACGATAAAAAGAAAACCAAAGAAATCAAAAGGCATATGTTTGCCTTTAATGTTAGGCATATACTTTAAGCTAATAAATACCCCTAAAACCCCAATTGGCAAGTTAATCAAAAATACCCAATGCCAACTCACCATATCGACTAGATAACCGCCTAAAACCGGCCCTAGTACTGGTCCGATTAATCCTGGAATTGTTGCGGTATTTAATGCCGCTAAAAACTGGTTACGTTTAAATGCTTTAATCAAAACTAAGCGAGAAACTGGTACCATCATTGAACCACCAATACCTTGAATTACTCTTGATATATCTAAGAAAATTAATGAATTGGATAAAGCACATAGTAATGAACCTATTGTAAAGAGTGATACTGCTAGTACAAAGATATTTCGGGTACCAAATTTATCTGAAAGAAAGCCACTTACCGGAATAAATAGTGCTAATGTTAGTGCATAACAGATTACCGCTGACTGCATGTTCAGGGGGGATTCATTAAGATCTTTGGCCATAGTTGGCAAAGCAGTATTTAGAATTGAGGTATCGAGTGATTGCATAAAAAAAGCAAATGCAGCAATCCAAGGTAATATACGATAGACAAAAGGTGGTAACTGTAGTTCGCTATTCATTTGTTCAGCCTAAAATTGATTGATATGCTGGAAGCAGAGGAGTTTTATTAATCCTAAGATTATACTCTCTGACTCATCTGGTATGATTGAGTGAGAGAGCTAATGAATGCTATTTTACAATATGCTCTGTTAATTGCTGGATTTTTTCTTATTTTTAACAGGTTTTCCTTGCCAATAACCAGCCAATAGTGAACCCGAAATATTGTGCCAAACAGAAAAGACCGCAGCAGGTAATGCCGATAATGCTGAAAAGTAGGTTGTACCTAATGTTGCAGCTAACGCTGAGTTTTGCATGCCTACCTCTAAGGACATGGTTCGACAAGTGGACTCGTCAAAACCAAATAAACGACCGCCCCAATAACCACCAAGTAAACCAATACCATTATGAATAATGACGGCAAAGATAACGGTTATACCTACTTGAGCAATGAGAGCATGACTACCGGCAACAACAATACAAATAATTAATAAGATACAAAGCATCGACAACAGTGGTAAGAATCGTTCACATTTTTTTACCAAAGGGTTTAAAAAATGGTGGACAATTAAACCTAAAAGAATAGGGACGAGAACAATTTGGACAATATGTACCAACATATCCCAAACCGGAACTTCAACGGTAGTACCTACTAACAATAATGTGAGTAATGGGGTGACTACAACGCCAACCAGTGTTGATACCGATGAAATAGTAACTGATAATGCTACATCACCTTTAGCTAGATAAATCATTACATTAGAGGCGGTACCACTAGCAACACTCCCCACAAGAACCATGCCGACTAATAGCTCAGGTCGCATAGTGAATAGTTTAGATAAGATTAACGCAGTCACTGGCATTACAATATAATGCAGTAAAGTACAAATTATGACCGCTTTCGGTTTGGTGACGACGCGTTTAAAATCATCAATACTTAACGTCACCCCCATGGTAAACATGACAAACATTAATAATTGTGATGTATGTGGTCGCACAGGCAGGAAGGTATCAGGTGAAAAATAGGCAGCTATTGCACAAAGAATTGCCCATAAAGGAAATAATCGAGTTAATGAAATAATGGATTGTACAAAAAGTTGACTATAGCGCTGCGACATAAAATATCACCTTTTCTTGATAAATCATTAATAATTAAATGGTTATCTTTTGATTGGATTTGTAATTTCCATTCTATTAATTCTACTAAATAGCGTCAAGGTATTTGTTAAGATAGCGTTAATTATTTGTGAAGGCTGTTCTGTTCGCAATTGACTAAGAATATTAAAAATATCGACAATGTTTTCGGGGCGATTTATTTGTCCTTGGCGACCGCTTAACGGCATATCTGGAGCATCAGTTTCCAACACTAAACTTTCCAGCGGTAATTTTGCAATGGTTTGGCGAGTTTTATTGGCTCTGGTATAACTTATTACTCCACCAACACCAATATAATAGCCTAATTTAATAAATTGCAGTGCTTGTTGATAGCTACCAGAAAAGCCATGGATCACCCCACGACATGGCAAATTAGCTTGATGTAATTCATGATAGATAATGTCGTGTGTTTTGCGTGAATGGATTAAAACGGGTAAATCATAGCGCTTGGCTAATACTAATTGAGCTCGAAAATAATCTAGTTGCTGTTGCCAATCAACAGATTGGTCATAACGGTCTAAGCCAATTTCACCAATGGCAACTAATTTTGTAGGGTGAGTACTAACTATATCTGATAGTTGTTCAAGATCAGCCGGCGAGTGTTGATAGATAGGGTGTAAACCGAGTGCAGCATAAAGTTCACCATATTGCTCGGTGAGTTGTAATATTTGACTAAAATGTGTTGCTGATACAGCAGGAATAATTAAGCTATTAATTTTAGCTTGGCGAATATTATTGATTGAATTCTCGAGATCGGTAACAAAAGCAGGAAAATTGAAATGGCAATGCGTATCGATAAACATAGTGCCTCCTATTCTTCGACTTGATGTAATAATATCGGCAATAAATATCGCTGAGCAAACTGTATTATTTGTTCTATTAGATCATCGGTTAATTCGGGATAAAGCCTTGCGTAATAACTATCACATTCTGCGGTAAGAAATTGGCCACCTTGCCAAGTGGTTAATAATTTGCTTATTGCTTTTTCACTGAGTTCAATTTGTCCAGTTTTTGGATTATATGCAGCAAGCAACCAGCTCCATGCGCTTTGTAATGGCATTAATAGTGGTTGGTTGACACCTTTTATAAAACCTTCAACGAGATCCGTTAATAGGGTTAACGCTTGTGGGGCATCAATGTGTAAAAATCGCCATTGGTTGTCTTCTCGGCCATATAAGCGACTTTGGCTGTCGGTTTTATCCCAATTCAAAATACAGTAAATTAAGTGATCAATCCATAATGAAATACCATCACGAATCGAGAGTTTAGCTGGGCGCCAAGTTAAAATACCATCTGCTTGAATGTGGGTTAGCCAACCTTGTAATGGATAATGTTGTTCATCTATCACAATGGTTAAATTTACCTCTAAGGTTGATGGATTGGTTCTCTCTTCAATGATTTTATTGGCTAAAGGTTGCAGTGCTTCACACAGTTCATCATAAATAATCTCACCAAATGCACCGTCTGGTAACTCACCAGTTAGCTTAAGCCGTTGGTAAAAGTTATCACAGCCTTGCGAGTCTTTAGCAATCATTTCATTTAAAATTTGTAGATTAAGTTGATAGCGTTTTAAGTTATCTAGGCTAAAGTTTTCAGCATCGGGCAAGGTGTCATCTAAATAATTGATATAAAAATTAAAGCGTTTTTGTAAGAAAAAACGAATAGAGTGTTGATAAAAACGTTTTAATTCATCTAGATTGATATTATCCACAATGACTTTGGTAATATCGCTGATAAATGATTGGGTTTCTCCCGCTTTTAACGCGGCAGGTAACCACTCATCAGCATAACTTTTAGGTTCATTTAAGAAATTTTGTGGATTAAATGGTGTGCGAGTATGCAACGTTCTTAAGTTATCAATTAAAGAAGTGTTTTTATCTGAATCTTTATCAGTAGCATCATGATAATACTGCACAATATAATCCCAAAGCTCATCGACTAATACTGACGGATAACGTTCGCTATCATCTTTCATATCTCGACCTATATAACTGATATAGAGTTGATCTTGTGCAGATAAAATAGCTTCTAAAAACAGATAGCGGTCATCAATACGTCGACTACGATCACCTCGACGCGGGTTTTGAGCAATTAAGTCAAAATCTAAAGGTAAAGATGTTCTTGGATAATCACCATCATTCATGCCTAATAAACAGACTAATTTAAAAGGAATCGAGCGCATTGGCATCATAGTACAAAAGTTTATCTTACCGACTAAAAAACGATGGGCTAGGTGATTTTGCTCCAATCGTGATTGCATCGCATCATGTAAAATAGTTATTGAAATTGGATCGGTAAAATTAGCATTTAAACCACTGCTAATCAGTTTTTGCCACTCTTCTTGAATCATTAATAAAATTGATTCACGTGAGTCATTGCTAACAAAAAAATCATTAATCAGTTCAATACAGCAGCCTTGCCATTCAGTTAATGGCTTATCTTCACTGAGAATGGTTAACCATTTACGCACGGATTTTATAAATTCTGCTAACTGACCAATTAATTCAGCATCTAAGCCGGTAGCACCATCATAAGCTAGTATCTGTTGCCAACCACCTTGTTCACTATTCATGGTATAACCAAGTAATAACCGTTCAAGGCCAAATAGCCAGCTGTGAGCATTTTCTAGACCAAAACGAATGCCTGATTCAATAATCCAAGTATGTAATAAAGTTAGTTGTGACTCACTTATGGCAAACTTTTCAGCAATGGCTGGAATTTCAAGTAGATTAAATAACTCTTCAGCGGTAAAGCGGCTTTCAGTAAAGTTTAAGATAGCAAAAAATCCTTGCACCATTGGATCAATATTACGCGCTTTTTGATCGGAAATTGTGAATGGTAAATAGCGTTGTCCTTCAGCGTTACCGAATACTGACCGAATATAGGGTACATATTTATCAATATCTGAAACCATGATAATACAATCACGTAATTCGAGTGTTGGATCGGCATCAAATGCAGATAATAGATAATCATAAAGTACTTCGACCTCACGCTGTTCGCTATGGCAAGCGTGGAAGGTTACTGATCTATCAGTTTTCTTTATAGGCGCTTTTACATCACTAGTTTGATAAAGCTCTAAGATATCTTGCTGAATTGCATCTAATAAACATTTTCGCTCATGGTCGACAAAAATATCAATATCTTGTTTATTATTGAATTCCTGCAATAAAAATAGGTTATCTCGCCCTAATTTACCCCAAGATGTTAATAATGGGTTAGGAATATTATCAGGTGTATTTTGGATCTCTAATAGCTGTTTTTCTACAATATCGCCCCAATACCATTTGCAAGGATTATTAAACATTAAATGGACATCAATGTGTTGACCAAGTGCTGATAATAATGATAAATAAATTGGTGGTAGTGAGGTAATACCAAAAATATAGACTCGTTTCGGTAACGATTTTAATCTTGTGCGATCGAAATCATTATCTAATAAAATGTCTAACATTTGCTGATAGATATTGGCACGATGATAAGGTTGACTAATTGCAATTAGTTGTCGCCATAATTCAGATTGCCAGATTTCATCAGGATGATGATTTAGTTCAGCTACCGTTTGCTTGCTTTCCCATTTGGCTAACCAATCAGGGCGATAAACTAAATATTGGTCAAATAATTGTGCGATTCGAGTCGCTAGTTGATACTGTTTTCGTTCTTCTTTATCAATATTAAGATAATGTTTAATGGTATCAAATTCAGGTCGCTCGATAATTTTTGGCAATAGATAATACAAACGCCAAGTCATTGATTCGACATTATAACTATTTTCCTGAGGTGAATTAGGTAACAGAGTTTGGTATAACTGCCAGATAAATTGGCTTGGAAAAAGAAAATCAACATTAGCAACTATCCCTAGATCATTGGCTAATTCAATTTGTAACCATTGTGCCATACCTTGACTTTGCACCATAACCATATCAGGCATAAAAACCTGTTCTAGCGGATCTCTGCGCATTAATTCGCTAACGAGTGATTTGAGTAAATCGACTTGATTAGAATGATAAATGGTGAACATAGTTACATTAATATTAATAGAATTAATCAGATTATCGCTGATTGCTATTAATAAATCTAGCTATGATTAAATAGTAGCTTTTTATAACTAAATAACTATATAAAATGCCAATAGTTTTATAAAAATTTTGAGGAAAGGGGTTTTTTAGAGGTAAAAAGTGCGTTTTTTAGATAGTGATAATTCAATTAATTGTTCAACAAATAATAAAAAAGGCTACAGTTTATTAATTTGTAGCCTTTTATTGCCTGGTTTAGTGATCAATATCCTTATTGACCTAAACGACGAGTTAATTCTATAACTCGTATTTTTGCTAAGGCTTTTGAAAGTTCAGCAGATGCTTGAGCAAAAGACATATCATCGCTAGGGTGATTAATGTGTTCTTGCGCTTGTCTTACTGCTTCTTGAGCCCTTGCTTCATCCAAGTCTTCACCACGAATGGCGGTGTCAGCTAATATTGTTACCATAGTTGGTTGTACTTCTAAAATACCGCCAGATAGATAAATAAACTCTTCTTCACCATCGGCTTTAACAATCCCGACCATTCCCGGCTTAATGGTTGTCAGTAACGGAGTGTGACCAGGATAAATTCCTAGTTCACCTTCTCGTCCTGTGACTCTGATTCGCTGAACATCACCTGAAAAAAGGTGAGATTCAGCACTAACAACTTCTAATTGATAGGAAGTTAGTGCCATAATGCTCTCTCCGTTCTATAAATCTCTTAGAGAGATTTCGCTTTCTCAATCGCTTCGTCGATTGAACCAACCATATAAAATGCTTGTTCAGGAATATGATCATAATCACCATTCATAATACCTTTAAAAGCACTAATTGTGTCTTTTAATGGTACATATTTACCTGGTGAACCAGTGAACACTTCCGCAACGAAGAATGGTTGAGATAAGAAACGTTGAATCTTACGTGCACGAGCAACAGTTAATTTATCATCTTCTGATAATTCATCCATACCAAGAATTGCAATGATATCTTTTAATTCTTGATAACGTTGAAGAATTGACTGTACGCCACGAGCACAATCGTAATGTTCTTGACCAACAACTAGTGGATCTAATTGACGACTGGTTGAGTCAAGTGGGTCAACCGCTGGGTAGATACCTAATGATGCGATTTGACGACTTAATACGATGGTTGCATCCAAGTGAGCAAAGGTTGTTGCTGGTGATGGGTCAGTTAAGTCATCGGCAGGTACATATACTGCTTGGATTGAGGTAATTGAACCCGTTTTAGTAGAGGTGATACGTTCTTGTAATAACCCCATTTCTTCTGCTAATGTCGGTTGGTAACCTACCGCAGATGGCATACGACCTAATAGTGCAGATACTTCGGTACCGGCTAAGGTATAACGGTAAATATTATCGATAAATAATAGTACGTCTTTACCTTCATCACGGAATTTTTCTGCCATAGTTAAACCAGTTAACGCTACGCGTAAACGGTTCCCAGGTGGCTCATTCATCTGACCATAAACTAATGATACTTTATCAAGTACGTTTGATTCTTTCATTTCATGATAGAAGTCGTTACCTTCACGAGTACGTTCACCTACACCAGTAAATACTGAGTAACCTGAGTGCTCGATAGCGATGTTACGAATTAATTCCATCATGTTTACAGTTTTACCAACACCGGCACCACCAAATAGACCGACTTTACCACCTTTTGCAAATGGACAAATTAAGTCGATAACTTTGATACCAGTTTCAAGTAATTCTGTTGAGTTAGCCAACTCTTCGTATGTTGGTGCTGCACGGTGAATTGCCCAACGCTCTTCTTCACCAATTGGACCTGCTTTATCAACAGGATCACCTAGTACGTTCATTATACGGCCAAGAGTTTTTGTTCCTACAGGAACTTCAATGCCGTGACCAGTATTTACTACTTTAAGTCCACGTCTTAAACCATCAGATGAGCCCATTGCGATACAACATACAACACCACCACCTAATTGTTGCTGAACTTCCAGAACTAATTTATCAGTGCCAGTTTCCACTTCTAATGCATCATATACCTTTGGTACTGCATCTTCTGGGAATTCGACATCAACCACCGCACCGATGATCTGGACAATCTTTCCAGTAGCCATTTTTAATCCTCTACGTCTTTTTCTTAACTATAAGCCAATATTTAGCACTAACCTGAAACAGCAGCTGCACCAGATACAATATCAATTAATTCATTTGTGATCGCACCTTGACGGGCTTTGTTATACACAATTTGTAATTCATTAATTAAATTTGCACCGTTATCGGTTGCTGCCTTCATGGCCACCATTCTTGCTGCTTGTTCACTCGCTAAATTGTCAACCACCGCTTGATAGACTTGTGATTCAATATAACGACGTAAAATCACATCTAATAATGATTTTGCATCAGGCTCATAAATATAATCCCATGATGAAGCTTTAAGTTCTTTATCTTCTGAAGCCGGTAATGGTAATAATTGCTGTATTGTTGGCTTTTGCGACATGGTATTAATAAACTTATTGGTTACAATATATAGTTTATCAATTTTACCGTTGTCATATGCCTCAAGCATTGTTTTTACCGGACCAATTAATTCAGATAAAGTTGGTTCATCACCTAAATTGGTTACTTGGGTTAAGATGTTGGTTTTTACTGAAGAGAAAAACGAAACACCTCGAGAACCAATTAAAGCAACATCTGCTTCAACGCCTTTCTCTTGCCATGCTGACATATCAGCAATAACAGTTTTGAAAAGATTGATATTTAATCCACCACATAAACCACGATCGGTTGAAATGATAAGATAGCCAACTCGCTTAACATCCCTTTCTTCCAAATAAGGATGCTTAGTGCCTATTTGAGCTAACGCTAAATGTCCAATTACTTCACGAATCATTTCAGCGTATGGACGACTAGCCGCCATTCTATCTTGCGTTTTACGCATTTTAGAATTAGCTACCATTTCCATCGCTTTGGTGATTTTTTGCGTACTTTGGATACTGGCAATTTTCGTTCTAATTTCTTTTGCATTAGCCATTTGTTACCTCACCCTTACCAAGTTTGAGTTGATTTAAAGCTTTCAAGCATTGCTTTTAACTTGTTTTCAATCTCATCATTGTAATTGCCTGTTTCGTCGATTTGTTTAACAAAATCGGCATATTGACTATGGGCATAAGCAAGAAGTGCTGTTTCAAATGATAATACTTTAGCAAGTTCAACATCTTCAAGATAACCACGCTCCGCAGCGTAAAGTACAATTGATTGCTCAGCAACAGTCATTGGTGAGTATTGCTTTTGTTTGAGTAATTCAGTTACTTTTTCGCCATGGCTTAATTGGTTTCTTGTTGCTTCATCTAAATCAGAAGCAAATTGTGAGAATGCTGCTAATTCACGATATTGTGCAAGTGCGGTACGAATACCACCAGATAATTTTTTCATTATCTTAGTTTGCGCAGCACCACCAACACGAGAAACCGAAATACCAGGGTTTACCGCTGGGCGAATACCTGAGTTAAATAAACTAGTTTCAAGGAAGATCTGACCATCAGTAATCGAAATTACGTTAGTTGGTACGAACGCTGAAACGTCACCTGCTTGAGTTTCGATAATTGGTAATGCAGTTAATGAACCTGTTTTACCTTTTACTTCGCCTTTAGTGAATTCCTCAACATAAGCTTCGTTAACCCGAGCTGCACGTTCAAGTAAACGAGAGTGAAGATAAAATACATCACCCGGGTAAGCTTCACGTCCAGGTGGACGACGAAGTAATAATGAAATTTGACGATAAGCAACCGCTTGTTTTGATAAATCATCATAAACAATTAATGCATCTTGACCGCGATCACGGAAGTATTCTCCCATGGCGCAACCAGCGTAAGGTGCTAAGTATTGTAATGCTGCAGATTCAGATGCTGATGCCACAACCACAATTGTGTTTTTAAGTGCACCATGCTCTTCAAGTTTACGCACTACGTTAGCAATAGTTGATTGTTTTTGACCGATTGCAACATAGATACATTTAACACCAGAGTCACGTTGATTAATAATGGCGTCAATTGCTAATGCCGTTTTACCTGTTTGACGGTCACCGATAATAAGTTCACGTTGACCACGACCAATTGGAATCATTGAGTCAACCGCTTTGTAACCAGTTTGTAATGCTTGGTCAACTGATTGACGGTCGATAACACCTGGAGCAACCACCTCTACTGGTGAAAATCCATCATGTTGAATAGAACCTTTACCATCAATTGGTTCACCTAGGGTATTAATAACACGGCCTAATAAACCATCACCTACTGGTACCTGTAAAATACGGCCAGTACATTGCACTTTCATCCCTTCAGATAAGTCTTCGTATGGTCCCATGACCACAGCACCAACAGAATCTCTTTCAAGGTTTAATGCCATTGCATAACGGTTGCCTGGTAATGCAATCATTTCACCTTGCATTACATCAGTTAATCCGTGGATTCGAAGAATACCATCACTTACAGAAATGATAGTTCCTTCATTGTGAGCATCACTCACAATATTGAACTGAGCTATCCGCTCTTTAATTAGTTCACTTATTTCAGTTGAATTTAGCTGCATTATCAGTCCCCTTAAGACTGTAGAGCGTCATTTAGTCGATTTAGACGCCCTCTGATACTACTATCAATAACCATATCGCCCGTACGAATAATAAAACCAGAAATGAGCGATTTATCAATATGACATTTTAGTTTTACTTTTCGTGATAAACGTTTTTCGACTGCGAAAGAAATTTTATCAAGTTGTTCACTGGTAAGCTCGTTAGCAGAAATTACCTCAACATCTGCTTGTGCTTCTTTATCTAAACAGTATTGCTCAAACAAACTTAACACTTCAGGAAGTAGAGATAATCGTTTGTTTTCAGCCATAACTTTAATAAAATTAGTGCTAAACTCATCTAATACATCTTTACAGATATTGATGAGTAAGTTAGCCACTGAATCAGTTTTCATGTCAGATGTTAAGATACTTCTTATTTGAGCATCTTTGCTCACTTCAGATGTTAACACCAACATTTTATGCCATGATTCGATGCTATTTTTTTCAACAGCAAAGTCGAAAGCAGCTTTAGCATAAGGGCGAGCAATCGTAATTAAGTCAGCCATTGCTCTATTCTCCTTATAGTTCAGCTACGAGTTTATCAATGATGTCGCTGTTAGCGGCTTCATTAACAGAACGTTCAATAATTTTTTCTGCACCGGCAATAGCGAGTGTAGCGACTTGTTGTTTAAGCTCTTCTCTAGCGCGTTTGCGCTCAGCTTCAACTTCAGCAAGTCCTTGAGCAACAATCCTTTCTTTTTCACGAGAAGCTTCTTGTTGTGCTTCTTCAAGAATGGCTGCTTTGCGTTTATTCGCTTGCTCAATAATTGCATTAGCCTCAACCTTAGCCTGTTGCATTATGTCAGATGTATTTGCTTTGGCTAATTCCAAATCTTTTTTTGCTGTTTCTGCTGAAGCAAGTCCATCTGCTATCTCTTTTTGGCGTTTTTCAATCGCTCGGATAACGGGTGGCCAAACAAACTTCATACAGAACCAAACAAACAATACAAATGTAATTGCTTGGCCGAGGAGAGTTGCGTTCATATTCATGAGACAATTCCTCTTAAATTATTATTAACCAGCAACAGCAAAAATGACAAATAGTGCAATACCTACACAAATCATAGGGATCGCATCAACTAGGCCCATAACGATAAAGAATTGGGTACGTAACATAGGCATTAATTCTGGTTGGCGAGCAGCACCTTCTAAGAATTTACCACCTAATAGACCAATACCAACTGCACCACCGATTGCAGCTAATCCCATCATTAAGCCTGCGGCTACATATAAAATTTCCATTATATACTCCAGTTTATTATCTAAAAAAAGTTAAAATTAATGATCTTCTGTTGCCGAAGCCATCGCTAAATAGACAATCGTCAACACCATAAAAATAAATGCTTGTAAAGTGATTATCAAAATATGGAATATAGCCCATGGTAGTGATAATGCCCATTGTGACCACCAAGGTAATAACGCTGCTATTAAGATGAAGATAAGTTCACCAGCATACATGTTACCAAAGAGTCGTAATCCTAAAGAAACAGGTTTTGCTAATAAGCTAACAAGCTCTAGGACTAAGTTAATTGGTGCAAACGCCCAATGATTAAAAGGATGTAAAGTATATTCTTTAATAAAACCTGTAATCCCTTTATATTTGATCGAATAGATGATGATAAGTGCAAAAACACCTAATGACATTGACATAGTAATACTAACGTCAGCTGTCGGTACAACTCTTAAATGCGATAGACCTAAATATTGCCCTGCGTAAGGTAGGAAATCAACGGGGATCAGATCTAGTAAGTTCATTAAAAACACCCAAATAAACACAGTAAGCGCTAAAGGAGCAATAAGTTTATTTTGGCCAGTAAACATGTCTTTGACGGTATTATTGACAAATTCAAAGATCATCTCGACTGCACATTGAAGTTTACCTGGTACACCACTCGTTGCTTTCCTTGCAACACGATGGAAAATCCATAAAAACAGCACACCAAGTAAAATTGAAAAGAACAATGAATCAAGATTAAAGGTCCAAAAACCAGAACCGACTTGCAAATTCTCTAGATGGTGTTTTATATAAGCTTGCGGTGAAGCTGGAGAGGAAACTGCCATATAACCCTCTTACCTATTTTTAAAAATAAAAACTACAGCTTGTTATATTTTTCACCTTAAAAGGTATAAACAATTACTGCAATAACCGAAGCTGTTATTTTAAACCTAATTGCCTATATTAAGTCAACAACTGATTAAAAAAATAAAGAATTTAGACACTTTTTACTAATTTTGCGTAAAGAATAACAGCTTTAATAATCACTTTATTCGAAATAATTTTCACCAATTGCCTAATTAATGAAGAAAAAATAGGCTAATTTGATTGTTTAACCCCATTTGCTATTTGTTCGGCAAGTTGCTGAACTTGTGACTGATTGCTGCCTTCAACCATCACTCTAATAAGAGGCTCTGTACCTGATTTACGAATTAGCACTCGTCCGTTATTACCAAGTTGTTGTTCTACTTGTTCAATAGTTGATTTAACCTCGGTATTCGCTAATGGATCATGTTTTCCTGAAAAACGGACATTAATTAATACTTGTGGCAACATTGTCATACCACTACATAAATCAGCTAATGACATATCATTGCGTACCATTGCTGCTAAAACTTGTAAGCCAGCAACAATACCATCACCAGTAGTGGTTTTATCCAGTAGTAGAACGTGACCAGAATTTTCTGCACCTAATCGCCAATTTTTTTCAACTAGCATTTCAAGTACATGTCTATCGCCAACTTTAGCTCTTACAAATGGAATACCAAGATTTTTAAGGGCGATTTCTAATCCCATATTACTCATTAAGGTGCCGACCACGCCACCTTTAAGCTGACCTTGTCTTAATGCTTCTCGAGCGATGATATAAATAATTAAATCACCATCAATTTTATTACCTTTATGGTCAACCATAATAATACGATCGCCATCACCATCAAGGGCAAAACCTAAATCGGCTTTTTCATTGATAACCTGCTCAGTTAAAGCTTTTACATCAGTGGCACCACAATTTTCATTGATGTTAACTCCATCTGGGTCACAGCCAATTTTGATCACTTCAGCGCCAAGTTCACGTAGTACTTTCGGGGCAATGTGATAAGTGGCACCATTGGCACAATCCACCACAATTTTTAGGCCTGATAAACTTAAATCGTGATCAAAAGTACTTTTACAAAATTCAATATATCGACCAGCAGCATCGGTTATTCGACTGGCTCGACCTAACTGTTTTGATTCGACGCAATCGATCTCTTTTTCTAATTGTGTTTCGATTTCTAACTCAATTGCATCATCAAGTTTGCGTCCTTCGTTTGAGAAAAACTTAATGCCATTATCATAGAAAGGATTATGCGAAGCAGAAATGACTACACCTGCATCAGCACGAAACGTGCGGGTTAAATAAGCAATCGCTGGCGTTGGCATTGGTCCAGTAAATGCAGCTGCTACACCCGCCGAAGCAAATCCTGCTTCTAATGCTGATTCCAGCATGTAACCTGAAATGCGAGTATCTTTACCGATAATGACTTTTTTTACACCATCTTTAGCCAGTACTCGCCCAGCAGCCCAACCTAATTTGAGAGCAAAATCAGGTGTTATAGGATATTCTCCAACTTTTCCACGAATACCATCTGTCCCAAAATATTTCCGATTAGACATGTTATTTCCTCATACTGAATTTTTTATTTAACACATTACCAGCGCGATAATGTTAACGTTACTGGTATTATTACAAAAGCGCTTAGCTAAACTATTCTCGATTGTCGTTAGCAAACTTCAATAATACTTGGCTTTCTTTAATAAAACGCTCGGCATAATTACCAAACCATTTTGTTACTTCATTAAAATTCTCAATGAATTTTGTTTTATCTCTTTGTTCGATTAACTCAACCATTTGCCCAAAACATTGATAGTAACGTTTAATTAATTCAATATTGGCATCTGATGCCATAATGATATCAGCATAAAGTTCTGGATCTTGAGCAAATAAACGACCTACCATCATTAACTCAAGTCGATAAATTGGTGATGATAGGGTAATTAGTTGATCTAAATCAGCGTGTTCTCGTTGTAAATTTACACCATATGAGAATGAAGTAAAATGACGCAATGCTTGAATAAATGACATGCATTTATCATGCTCTTTTGCATCAATCGCACATAAATTTGCACCCCAAATTCGCATTTGTTCAATTAACCATTGGTATTGTTCTGGATATCGTCCTTGGCAGTAAACAATAACTTGTTTAGCTAAATTAGGTACATCAGGGCCGAACATAGGATGTAAGCCAACTACAGGGCCTGCATGCTTAGTTAACATCGCTTGTAACGGTTTGACTTTGATTGAAGTAAAATCAGTTAAAATGCAGTCTTTAGGTAGTGGTGGTAATTGTTCAATAATTTCACAAGTTTTGTTGATAGGCACGGTCACAATAACAGCAGCTGCATCAGCGACTACTTCTGCAGCTTGATGCATTGTTTTTGAACCTAGTGTTTTGACTTGGTAACCAGATAAAGTAAATAATCTGGCAAATAGTCGGCCCATTTGGCCATTACCGCCAATAATAACAATTGATCCTTTACCGGAGTAAACTTTTTTAAACCCCTTATCATTTTCACTAATATAAGACTCACGCATTAAACGACGTAAAATATCTTCAATTAGCGCGGGCGATATACCTAAATCTTCGGCTTCTTGTTTTCGTTTAGCTAACATATCCGCTTCACGTTTTGGATCGTAAATTGGAATTCCATGCTCGCTTTTCACTTCACCAACTTCGGCGACTAATGCTAGTCGCTGACTAATTAAAGATAAAATTGATTTATCAACTTCATCAATTTTATTGCGCAATGCAAGTAATTCCTTTGACATATTTGCTGGATCCTTTATCACAAGTTATAGCTTTTACTGTAATTACTTAACAGTATAACGTATTTTTGGTAGCATGGGTTAATAGCAAAATTAAATCAAATACAATAAATTTATGATTAAAGTTATCTCATTTAATATTAATAGTCTTCGGGCTAGAATTCACCAATTAGCAGCGATTATTGATAAACATCAGCCGGATATCATTGGCTTACAAGAGACCAAAGTTCATAATGATCAATTTCCAGTTGAGGAACTGGCACAGTTCGGTTATCACTTACATTATCATGGTCAAAAAGGGCATTATGGCGTGGCATTATTGACTAAGCAAAAACCATTATCAGTGCAATGTGGTTTTCCAACTGATGAGGAAGGCGCACAATGCCGATTAATTATGACTGAATTGCCAACTAACCAAGGTAATTTAATGGTCATCAATGGCTATTTCCCTCAGGGAGAAAGTTTACATCATGAAATCAAATACCCTGCTAAACGTAAATTTTATCAAGATTTAAATCAGTACATACAAAGCCAGCAACTTAATAGTCAATTATCCTTAATTATAGGTGATATGAATATTTGTCCAACTGATTTAGATATTGGTATTTCTGATGATAGCCGTAAACGATGGCTGCGTACTGGTAAATGTTCTTTTTTACCTGAAGAGCGCGAATGGATAAATAATTTAATGTCTCTTGGTTATACTGATACTTATCGTCATGCTAATCCTGAATCGCAAAGATATTCATGGTTTGATTATCGTTCTAAAGGGTTTGATAGTGAAACTGGATTAAGAATTGATTTAATATTAGCCAGCCAAAAGTTACAGCAATATTGTCAGCAAACCGGTATCGATTATGATATTCGTGGCATGGAAAAGCCATCTGACCATGCACCGATCTGGGCACAATTTGATTTAGATTAAACTTCAACTTCAACTTCAACCATAAGGATAATAGTATGCAAAGCAGTTCGATTTTATCGGTTAAAGATCTTAACCAAATGGTTAAAGATCTGCTTTCTGATGCTATTGGACAAATTTGGTTAGTGGGGGAAATTTCTAATTTTTCTCGCCCTTCTTCTGGCCATTGGTATTTCACACTAAAAGATGAAGTTGCTCAAGTGCGTTGTGCTATGTTTCGTAATAGTAATTTTCGCACTGGATTTACTCCACAAAATGGTCAACAAGTGTTGGTAAATGCTTCGGTAACGCTTTATGAAGCACGTGGCGAGTATCAATTAGTCATTAATAAAATGCAACCCGCAGGTGCGGGATTGTTACAACAAAAATTTGAACAGTTAAAACAAAAACTGTCAGAAGAAGGATTGTTTGATCCTATTTATAAACAAACATTACCCGATAATATTCGTACAGTTGGAATTATTACTTCAGCAACTGGAGCTGCGTTGCATGATATTTGTCAGATACTAAATCGACGCGATCCTAGTTTGCATTTGATTATCTATCCAACTCAGGTACAAGGTAATGAAGCGGCGGTCCAAATAGCAAGGATGATTGAAATTGCCAATGTTCGTCAAGAATGTGATGTGTTAATTGTTGGGCGAGGAGGGGGCTCACTAGAAGATCTTTGGGCATTTAATGAAGAAGTGGTCGCAAGAGCAATTTTTGCTAGCCGGTTACCGGTTGTCAGTGCTGTTGGTCATGAAGTCGATTTTACGATTGCTGATTTTGTTGCTGATGTTCGTGCTGCAACGCCATCGGCAGCGGCTGAGCTGGTAAGTCGAGACAAACTAGAGCAAATTAAGCGTTTGCAAGTCCAAGAACAATATTTATGTATGGCGATGGATTACTATTTAATGCGTCGACGAGAACGCTTAAATAAATGGCGCCATCAATTACAAACACAGCATCCTCAAGCAAAATTATCAAAACAATTAAATCGCTTATTAACTTGTCGTCATGCCTTGTTTGAAAATATGCAGCAATATTTATTAAGGCAATCTTATCGCCATAACCTACTTGATAAACGTTTAGTTCGTGTTTCACCACAACATAAAATTCTTTATTATGAGCAAAGCCTTGAACAAAAACAGCAACAAATCATTAATTTGATTCAAAACAAGCTGACAGATGCTAAGCATCAGTTTGTATTACAAACATCTCAGCTTAATAGTGTTAGCCCACTAGCAACCCTAGAACGAGGTTATTCAGTAACAACTAATCAGCAACACAAAGTGATACGCACAGTTGAACAAGTCGTTATTGGAGAAATTATTGAAACGCAGTTAAAAAGTGGCAAAGTAACTAGTCAAATTATTGAGATTGATAAAAAAACTAATTCACAATAACTATGTTTAGGTTTGAAAAATTAACTTATTATAATTTAATTGAAAATTAGCAGCTTATTTAGCTATTTTGTTTTTATTAATAATCTACACTTTTAATAAATTTAATGCGCGAAATTGGATAAAATTGTATCTTAAATAGTATTAAGGATATAATATCCAGCAAATTTATTAAAAAATACTAAGAGAATAAAGTGGTTATGCATGCTCCAATAGGTATTGATTTAGGTACTACCAATAGTTTGATTTGTGTTTGGCAAAATGGTCAATCAACGCTTATTCCCAACGCTATCGGCGAAGTTGTTACGCCATCGGTGGTCAGCATTGATGAAGATAACTCTATTTTAGTTGGTCATGCAGCTTTATCACGTTTAACCACTCATCCTAGCCGTAGCGCTGCGGCATTCAAGCGTTTTTTAGGCTCAAGTAAAGTTTTTGAATTAGGTGAGCAAAAATTTACCCCAACTGAACTTTCGGCATTGGTTTTAAAATCATTAAAAGCTGATGCTGAAGCTTTTTTAAAACAAGAGATTCGCGATGTAGTAATATCCGTACCTGCTTATTTTAATGATGAACAGCGTAAGCAAACACGCTTTGCTGCTGAGCTAGCTGGTTTAAATGCCGTGCGTTTAATTAATGAACCTACTGCTGCCGCCATGGCGTATGGTTTACATGAAGAACAATCTGGAAATACCTTAGTTTTTGATTTAGGTGGTGGTACATTTGATGTTACTGTGTTGGAATATAGCATGCCAATCATTGAGGTTCATGCTTCAGCCGGTGATAATTATTTAGGTGGTGAAGATTTTACTCATGAACTTGTTAAAGCTTGTTTAAGCGAATGGGAACTCAAACAATCAGATATTCCTGTTGATGATTATGCTCGCTTGTTAGATTTAGCCGAACAACTAAAATGTAAGCTAAGTGGTGAACAAATACATAATTTGACTTGGTCTTGGCAAGATAAGTTATGGCAATTTTCATTAAATGAAATAAGAGCTAAATCAATTTGGTTACCTTTACTTAATCGCTTACGAGCACCTGTTGAACAGGCCTTAAATGATGCTCGCTTAAAACCCAATGAACTTGAGCATATTGTCTTAGTTGGTGGTTCATCACAGTTAGGTGTAGTGCGAGAGTTAGTAACCAAACTATTTGCCAAATTACCTTATCGCCATATTAATCCAACGACTATTGTTGCACAAGGTGCAGCAGTGCAAGCGGCATGTCGTTTACGTGATGTTGATGTTGAAGAAGTGATTCTTACCGATGTGTGCCCATATACACTAGGCATTGAAAGTAGCTCTGGTAATATCAATGGTTTATTTACGCCGATTATTGAACGTAATACAATTGTTCCAACGTCAAAAGTAAAAACTTTTTCTACGACACACCCACAGCAAAAAAGCATCACTCTTTCGGTTTATCAAGGTGAAAATCCTCGGGTAGAAAATAATGTTCTAATAGATGAATTTGAAGTTCCTTTAACGCCAATGGAAAAAATACAAGGGATTGATGTTCGTTTTAGTTATGATCTAAATGGTTTACTCGAAGTTGATGTGGTATTGCTTGAAACTGGCGTATTGCATGGTAAAGTGATTGATCATAGTCCGATAGGGTTAACCGATAAACAAAAACAAGAGAGCCATGAACGACTGGCTGCACTTAAGATTCATCCGCGTGATGAAATGCCAAATCGCACTTTATTAGCACGATTAGAACGAGCATGGGCACAGTCATTGGGTGATGAACGAATATTAATTGGATCATATATTGAAGCTTTTATGCAAGTACTTGATCAGCAGAATCCGGAAGAAATCGAGCAAGTACGCAGTGAGATAGAGGGAAATCTTAGCGAGCTTAATCGATAATCATTACCTTTTCTAAAATTATCCCCTTTGCTAATCAGAAAATAGTCTTTCAAAGGGGATATTGAGATAATCTATCTTTTGAGGTTAATTTTCTATTGGTGGTCCGTAACGGTTGGTCTCATTAACAGTTGAAAGCCAACACGGCAATAATAGTAATGGTAATAAAATTGTGGCTGATACAAAATGATAGATACCTCCATTAGAATAACAGTCATTTAAGCGTCGTTTTATTGCCAAAATACTATTGATTGTTGCTAATCCGCATAATACAAGCATAATTGGATGATCTAAATTAGTTTTTTTTGCTGCCTCTATTATTAGTAAAAATAAAGGTAAACTGAAAAAGCCCATTTGTTTTAAGAAACCAGTTAAATTGGTTCGGCCCCTCCAACGCCAAATTTGCCACCATTCATTTGGCGGAAATGATTTTGATTGAAGCTTTTTCTGGTGATCCATATTTTTGGCTAACAGCAATGCTGAGGATAATTTAATTATGCTATTATTATCATTATTTTGTCCAATTTCTTCTAGTGCTTCGATATCTTCTTCTTCGCATAGCGAATCATCTTTGTCTAACTTTTTATTTATAGCATATAATTTATCTATGTTTTGCAATTCATCATTATGTTTTTTAAGGGATGACGGAATAGATAATTTGTCACAAAATGCGTTAGCAAGTTTTTTTAACTGTAGATCATCGCCAGCAAGTTTTTGTAGTATTTGGTGTAGTTTTGTTTTTTGATTTGGTTTATCAAAAACAATCATATACAGTAACATTAAACAACTTACAGGTTTGTTGGCTAGTTTATGTGCCCATCTTTGTTCAACTATTTGTTCAATTTCATCCCAATTAACCTCTTCTGGCGAGTCGGTAAACGCCTCAATTGAATTTGGATAATTAACCAACATACTGCCAATCAATTGGTTATCAGTATCGATTAAATTATATAATTCTGTATCATTTTGCCATTTGTTAGACTTAAAGGTATTGAGCAGCGGGACTAGCGGATCATTTTCTGGGAGTAAAAATAAGTTATCATTTTCACGAATAAATTCAGCGGCTTTAATTGGTGAATTGGCAATGGTAATGGCTAATAAACAGTAACGATACCATTGCCAATAAGCATTCTTATCAGCCTCAATAATTGATTGTTCAGGTGATTTAGGTAAATTATTAAACCCCCTAAATTGATAATATATTGGCCAATCAAACATTTCCATATTTCGATAGGTTACATTGCGGTATAAATGTAATTTGGCGACAAATGGGATATCATCAAATCTATCTAACCATAATCGACCATATAAAAACTGATTGCTTTTTTCGTTATCCGGATCAAATTTAGTCGGAATAGTTGCATTTTCATCACTTTGGTACAACCATTGTTTAAACTCCTGAACGGGTGGCAAATTAGTGAGCCATTCAAGGTGTTGTCTAGCTTGACGTTGTAAATTTTGTAAAATAAATTGTTCAAACTCATCTTCACTTGAGTCAGCTAAGATTTCTTGCAATAGTGTTTTATTACCGTGTCGTAGCATGATTGCATGTCGGTATAAACGATATAACCGATTGTTTCCATCATCGCATAATAAAGTATGTAGAACTTGACGATAATTCCAATGATTATCCAGTGCCCAGGTTATAACAGCCGCAATTTCATTACTATAGTTTTGTTTCCTAAATTTCAATAGTCGAGAAATTGTTGATGGCGTAAATTGCGGAATACTATATATATAAGTTTCTTGATCTTCTGGCGTTAAACAATAAGATTGGTTTAATGCCAGAATTAATAATGGTAGATAATCAAACCGATTTTTAGAACACCATAACATTAACCAACTGGTGGCTTTTTCTTGATATTGTGGTAAACGATAAAGTTCTAACCAAAGTGATAAGGCGTTTTGTTCGTCTTCAAGCAATGAATACTGCATTGCGGCGACAGCTTTCCATTGTTCCTGAATTTGCTGTTCTTGATTAGGATCAGCAATACAAGTTAAGGCATAGTCTAATAATCCTCTATTTGGCGATTTAGAAAAATAATACCAATCGGCTAATTCTTGCATGAACTCTGGATTATCAGGTAAGTAAACTACAGTATGAATAGATAAATATTCTGCTAACTCCACTGCTGGCTTTTCCCAGAAAAGCCATCTAGCACGACGAGCATAGTCGATGGTTACATTTTGTAAGACTTTATTCGTTTTTGGTAAACTGTCATAATTAAAAAAGTCACCACGATCAATATGATCAAAAAAATTCTCATACATATCGGCGTCGTTGGGCGAATAATTAATTATTTGCTGACGCCAGCGTAGATTATCAGCTAATATTTTTACACATGATAGTGATATCGTCATAGTGTCATAACTGATATCCAACAGTTTCCATTTAGCTATTTCTAGTATAGACATTGGGTAATCATAAAACGAAGCAACAAATTTATGCCATTCATTCACATCATAGCATCGAACCGGATCGTCGAGTAAAGCTTGATAGTTATCACAGATTTCTTTGACTTGTCGCTCTTCTGCGGTGAGGGGTTTAATGGCCTCTTTAGCAAGATTTTCTTGATTTAATTCTTCAGTCATTGATTCTGGTGATTTTGCATACTGCATTGCTAATTCATAGGCTTCGCGTAGCGCTTTAAAACCATCAGGATCTGTTTCAGGATGATATTCAGGTAGTTTTGCCCGATAAGCTTGTCGAATTACGGCGATATCGGTAGTTTTCTCAATTGCTAATAATTGCCAAAAATTGTTATTCATGACCAAGCATACTCCATCAATGATTCAGGTTTTTCCAATTCTTCTATCTCAATATGCCAAGGTAGGTGATGATAAGGGGAATCTTCGTCGCTATATAATTTAGTCATGGTCCATGTTTGGGATGAACGGCACAAGTCACAACGTAATCTTTCTAAATCTTCTTTATTAGTCAATGATTCCCAATATTGATAACCAACATACCAGCCTGAAAAATAACTTTGCCATGATGAATAATAATATTGAGCTCGAAGTCCAATTCTATACAAAATCCAAAGGGCTTCTTCTTCAGTAATAAATTTATTGGTGATGCCATTACGTAATATATAGCCCATACGTGCATAATCCCAACTACGGATGCCTCCAGCACCACATTCGGAATAAGTCTTTTCAACAAATTCGAGTAAAACTTTATCGTAATCGCTCTGTTTGTCTGTGTAATTCAACCAATCTAATGCCGATAGGCGAGGATACATAAAGTAGTGTTTAGATAAGGCTGTTGCATGACCGTCATCGACCATATTAAAGACCATTGCTAATAGTGTTTCTCGAGAGTGGATGCCCCAATCTTTTTGCATATCAATATATTCATAATTAGGAAAAAAAAATGGTGAGGTATAACTTGCACCACTCTCTTTATTTAAGGCAACCATTGGTGCTGATAAACCATATAACCAATCGATATAATCTTGATTCATAGCTTTATTCCATTAATTTTTTAAACGACCTTTTGATAAAAGATAACAGATTTTATAAAAAAATAAATGTTTGTTATAACAATTAAATTAATTACTTTTTTGCTATAGATTAGCAAAAAAAAACGAAAGATTTTATTTTTTAAAACAATAAAATTGTTTTGCAAAACTATATCTACAAGGCATAATAAAAACTATTCACCAGTATTTGAATTTTACTGAGTAGTAAATAAAAGGAGTAATAATGAAAAAATTTTTCTTAGTAACAGCATTAGTAACGAGCGCATTAATGCTACAAGGTTGTGTTGCTGCTGTTATTGGTTTAGGTGCTGGTGCAACAGCTAAAGTTGCCACTGATCCGCGTACCACTGGAACACAAGTTGATGATACGACTCTCAACACTCGAATGAATAGTAAGTTAAGTGAAAATGGTCCTTTTTTTATCGGCTCACGTATCTCTTCAAGTACTTATGATGGCAATATTATTTTAACTGGCCAAGCCAATGCTGAACAGATTGAAAAAGCTGAACGTTTAGCTTATCAAGTTGAAGGTGTAAGAAAAGTTTATAACCAAATTCGCGCTGGAGAGCCGGTTGGGGCAGGAACTATCTCCAATGATATGTGGATTACTACCAAAGTTAAATCCCAACTTATGCTAAATTCGAAAACAAAAGCACGTAATATTAAAGTTGTGACTGAAAATCAAGAAGTATTTTTGATTGGGATTGTCAGTAATGAAGAGGGACAACAAGCCGCTACTATTGCCAGTAAAGTTGCTGGTGTGAGAAAGGTGATTACATTATTTACCCTACGTTAATTACGAATGTAGAAGCTAAAAGGCTTTAAAAAGGGAGAAATTATTCTCCCTTTTTTACTTAACTACCGGCTAACTTAATACGTTCAATTATTTTTTCAATTCCTTGTAGACGAGATTGGCTCAACTCATCAGTAATTTTTAATTGCTTTAATATTGCAAGAAAATCGATGGCTTGAATTTGTTCTACTGTTTTATGATTGGCAATAATGATTAAAATAGCTAGTAAACCTTTTACGATTCTGCCTTCGCTATCACCTTGAAAGATAAAAGTATTATCTAATTGTTTTTCATTGGTTAGCCATACCCGATTTTCACAACCATAAATTTGGTTGGATTCTATTTTTTTTATATCCGGAAAATCAGGTAATTGTTTTGCTAAGACAATTAATTGTCTATAACGATCTTGCCAGTTATGTTGTTTAGAAAATAATTCAAATAAAGTTTGTTGTGATAGCATAATTAAAACCGATTAGTAATTGAACAAGTCATTAACGTTTCTTTGATTAACTACAGATATAGCTTAAGTGAGTAATTCAATGGCATTTTGTAATGCTGTAATAAAATGATCAATATCGTGCTGATTATTATATGGCATAAGTGAAATGCGAATAACACCATGACAACCAAGTTTAGCCATAAGTGGTTTAGCGCACAATTCACCGGTTCGGATGGCAATATTTTGTTCGCTTAATAAAATAGCGATATCATTATGATGAATGTTTTGTATATTAAAGCTAATGATAGGGCTATTTTTAACACTATAAAATTGTATATTGGTTAATTGGCTTAATTTTGATTCAGTATAGTCAGCTAATTGTTTTATATAACTTTCTAATTGTGCTTCATTCCACTTTGTTAACCAATCTAAGGTTGCTTTAAAACCAATAATACCAGCTATATTTTGCGTACCAGCTTCAAATTTATAGGGAAGATCTTCAACTGTAAATTCGGTAAATGAAGCCGTTTTTAACATTTTTCCACCACCATGCCAAACATCCATTTGATTGAGTAAATGTTGTTTTCCATATAGTATCCCCAATCCAGTTGGGCCATATAGCTTATGAGCAGAAAAGGCATAAAAATCGATATTTAAATTTTCAACATCAATCGGATGATGTATAACGCCTTGAGCGCCATCCACGACTAATACCGCATTGGTTTGATGAACTAGTTGACTAATTTGGGCTAAATCTGGACAAAAACCGGTAACGTTAGACATTTGAGTTATAGCAACAATTTTAGTTCTCGCTGAGAGTAATCTTGAAAGCTCATCAATATCTGCTGACCATTTAATGATCTTGGCGCCAGTTTGTTTCGCCACAATAAGCCAAGGTAACAAGTTGCTGTGATGTTCTAACTCGCTAACAATGATTTCATCACCTATATGTAATTGTGCTCTGGCATAACTTTGGGCAATTAAGTTGATTGATTCGGTTGTGCCACGAGTCCAAATGATTTCACAATTTGATTTAGCATGAAGTAGATCAGCAATATTTTGCCTAGTTTGCTCAATCGTTGCGGTGACTTGTAGTGCATCTTGATGCAAACTACGTTGTGCTGTTGCAGTATTATGCGCGTAATACTCAATGGTTGCATCAATCATGGTTTGCGGTTTTAGCGCTGTAGCTGCTGAATCAAGATACACATTATGGCTAGCTAGGGCAGGGAAATCCGCCCTAAATTTTTCGAGTAGCAGCATATTATTGTGTAAGTTCAAGTCCTGCAATTCCATTCCAATAACCGTTACAGTCTCGTTTATGTTCAATGTGTAAAGGATTTAGTCCTTCTTCATTAGCTCTAAATTGCTTAACTACCTCGAGTGTTTCAATTCCAAGCGGAGAAATACGTACGATATCAACTAATCCTTTCATCTCTTTTAGATTGTTACCTAAGTTATAACAGTAGCCACTTTGTGTTTGAATACCGTTAAGAACAAATACTTTTTGTTGTTCTTGAGAAAATACTTCTCGACCAACGGGATATTTAATGCAGCAAGTCTCACATTTATCTTTTGGTTTATCTTCCGATCTAGCAGTAAAGCAGCGGGCAGAATAAGCTAATGGTAAATAACCATAGCTAAATACTTCAACTTCAAAATTGCGTTCAATTTTCAATGCATCAAATTGTTTTAAAACATTGCTTAACCAATCGCGAGAAAGTTCAACTGGCATACACCAACGCACCATACCTTGTTTTTGTAATAATTTTAGGGTTAATGCGTTATAACAGTTAATAGCCGGACCAGCGACAAAGGGTAAATTATTGTCATGAGCGACATTAATTGCCGCCAAATCATTAGCTTCAATTAAAAAATCACCATTATTAACTAATTGTTTTAAATCAATTAGTTCTGATGGTGCTTCAAGCAGTGCTAGGGTAGAAAGTACGACTTGTTTACCGGATTTAGCAATTTCTTTGGCTAAATCTAACCAATTGGGTACTTTCATTTCCCGACGTTTGGTACATACTGTTTCGCCCATATAAATAATATCTGCGTCACTATCTTTCGCTGCTTGGTAAAAGGCTTCGGTTTCAATTTTAGGCCAATAATAAAGTACAGGGCCTAACGCATATTTCATAGTCTTGCTCACTATATCTGTATTTAATTATTTTTAATAGTCAATGTTTGATAGCTACTTTCTAACGCTAATATCAAAAGTCATTTAGATGAGTATCATATTTATTTTATTGGTAAACATGAGTAAATATGTTTATATTTTATTGCCATTTACGGTGGTAAGCACCTAATGTCGTTTGTGTGCCTTCTGATACTGATCCTAATGTATCCATCCAGTTCTTTTCTGCTTGGAATGTTTGAGGATTAGCTTTATAGCGATCAATAGCTTGTCGCCAAACTTTGGTCACTTGTTCCACATAAGCTGGACTACGTTGCCGACCCTCAATTTTTACTGAGGCAATATTAGCTGCAAATAGTTCAGGTAACAGTTCAATAGTATTTAAACTTGTTGGTTCTTCAATCGGGTGATACAGTTCATCGCCAACAAAATAG
Source organism: Gilliamella sp. A7 (assembly GCF_002142015.1). Lineage (NCBI taxonomy): Bacteria > Pseudomonadati > Pseudomonadota > Gammaproteobacteria > Orbales > Orbaceae > Gilliamella > Gilliamella sp. A7. The sequence goes on along the minus strand of NZ_NASN01000001.1, from coordinate 150,590 downwards.
CGTCCTTTACATAAGGTTGGGTAACCCGCATTTTCACCTTTCTTATGGCAATCGATTAATACATTATTCAGTCTAGATTCAAGCCCTTTATCGGTCTCTTCCCAACGGACAAATTTTGCTGGTGAACAAGCTCCTACGGTATTGGGGGATTCACCGGTTAAATATGATGATAAATAACAGCGACCTTCCGCCATAATACATAAGCTACCGAATGCAAATACTTCCAATGGTACTGGAGAGACTTGTGATAACTGTTTTACTTGATGCATGGATAACACTCGCGGTAAAACAATACGATGTACCTGGAAGTTATTATGATAAAACTTGATTGATTCTTCATTGGTTGATGATGCTTGAACCGAGACGTGGCGCTCAAGATTAGGATGTTTTTCGGCTGCATAATCAAGCATGGCTAAATCAGCAATGATTAGGGCATCGGCACCAATGTTTGCTGCTGTATCGACTGCATATTGCCAGCGTTCAAAGTTTTCCGGATGAGCGAAGGTATTAATTGCGATGTGTAACTTTTTACCATGCTTATGTACATATTCAGATGCTTCAATTAAACGCTTTTCATTAAAATTTAATCCCGCAAAATGGCGAGCATTGGTATCATCTTTCAAACCAATATAAACGGCATCAGCACCGTTATCGATTGCTATTTTTAATGATGGTAACGAGCCAGCAGGGCAAAGAAGTTCCATATTTATACCTTTATATTCTGCATTTTATTCGCTGTGTATTATGCAATAATTCTGGCTGTAATGCGAATAGAAAGCAGGCAAAGTCACTAAAAACATAACAAATGATAGATCAATAGTGTCATATAAAAAGATAATTAATAGTGAAATTGTTTCTGATATCAACTACCTAGGCATAATCTTTGCTATACCTAGGTAAAAGTTAGTGACTTTTGCATGCGACTTAGAAATGTTTATTTTATATTATTCCCCAATAAAATATAGCAACATGATTAATTCACCATTGCTTATTGTTGAATGAATGATATTCAATACTTCATCGTTGTGGTAATAAACGAGGTTATCCACCAATCGGTGAAAAACTGTCATTACTAGTAACAGCTCTAATTGGTGATTATATTTTTTAGATAATGGTTATTTTGATTTACTTTATTTAGGTTTATTTTGTAAAAATTATTGAGGAGTGTATACCGTCTTATTGATATTTGAATATCCGTAGGCTGGTAATAAGGCAATAATAAGTCGCTGAAAAATAATTTTAGACATCAGGATTTGGAAATACTAGACTAAATGAACTCAATAATACAACATTAATGTGAAATTAAAATCAGTAATAATATCTATCCCCCCCTTTCCTTAAGATTTTTAGGAAAAGGGGGATTAGAGGTAAGTTAAAAAGTAACTAAGTTGTGGTTTTAGGAATTTTACCTGTCCACCAAATTGGTTTTTCATCAGGTTGTAAATTATCGAAAACAGATAAAGGGATCATTTTATAGCTTACACAATAAGGAATGGTAGTAATTGCTACCATTACAGGTTCGTAGTTATAATCAGGACGCGATTTGAACGCTTCATAACTTACTATAGCACATTCAATACACTCATAAAATGCTTCAAAATATTTACTAAAAATTTCAAATAAAGTTGATTTAGCTCTATCTAAATCACTTTTAACTTGACCTGATAATATTTTACTCCAATCAAATGCTTCTCTATCCAACTGTTTAAACTCTTTTTCTACCAATTTCATTAATGCTACGGCGTCATCTAACTCTTCTAATCTTAAATAACGGCGATATAAGCGGTCAGTAATTAATGACCAATTTTTGTCAGGATATTTAGGTAGAACATAATATGAAATACAGTCAAAAAATAGCCGCATATCACTATCTGTACCTAATTCATAAACTAAACCACCACCTCTGAAACCAATTTTTATTAACATAATTTACTTACCTCCTATTTTGTTTTAAATTCAATTTGTTCAGGCTTAATTATTCCATTTGATTTATTTTTTATACCCTGTTTTATTTTAAATTCCTGTAAGGCAGTCATTTTCTGACCGCGAATATCTATTACAACTAATTGTTGTACTCCTGATGGTAGATGTTTTTTTCTCTCAATGGCTTGTTTGGAAACATTATCAATCAAACCATTAATATTATTTTGTATATCATAATTTTTTACTTCTATTGAACAAGTAGTACCATTACAAAAATCTGGCCTTACACTCCCGTCTGTTCCCCATTTTACCTTTTGACCATTCAGATAGCTTTCCTGAGCATTAAAATCAGGAGTTAACGTTTTACCGGCATCTTTATGAATAGTGCGTTCGAGCTCTTTAACCTGTTCGCCTAACTCTTTTAAGCTAGTAACAATGTTTAATCTGGTCTGTTCATCCTCTTTATTAAAGATAGGTTTGAGCTTACTATGGGCATTTTCGGTATCATGACTGAGTTCATTAATATATTGTGTTTGTTTATCTTGGTCACGAATGATTAACTCACCGTCACTGATTGCCGCATGGGTAATATTCGAGGCTTCATCGTTGTGGTCATAAATGGTTGGTTGACCACTGGTCGGTGAAAAAACATAACTACCAACAACCATTCTAATTGGTTAATTATTTTTTAGATAATGGTTATTTTGAGTTGCTTTATTTAGGTTTATTTTGTAAAAATAATTGAGAAGTCTATACCATGATAGTTATTAGGACATCGATATAACCTGATTTTTTGCATTAATAGTGTCTATTTTTCAATTTATCGTCGCTCGGCTGGCAAAGTAAGTATAAAACCTTTATACTATGCGACAATTTTTAGTAATACTTGCTGTGTTGCTAAATCAACCCGTTCTTTAACATCATCAATTGGAAGAAAATTATGCATCCGATGCTGAATATTGCTATTCGTGCTGCTCGTAAAGCAGGTAATGTGGCCATTAAGGCTTATGAAAATCCAAGTTCAATCGAAATTGACACTAAAGGTGCCAACGATTTTGCTACTAACGCCGATCGTGCTGCTGAAGCTTTAATTATTGAAACAATCAAAAAAGCGTATCCTGATCATACGATTATTGCCGAAGAAAGCGGACTGGCTAAAGGTAATGATGCTGACACGCAATGGATTATCGATCCAATTGATGGTACCACCAATTTTATTAAGAATATTCCTCATTTTGCGGTTTCTATCGCAGCTCGTGTTAAAGGTAAAACTGAAGTTGCTGTCGTTTATAATCCGATGAGTAATGAACTCTTCACGGCTGCTCGCGGTAAAGGTGCGCAGTTAAATGGTTACCGTATTCGAGTAAGTAATGCGAAAGATTTAGAGGGTAGTGTGCTTGCAACAGCTTTTCCTTTTAAAGCTAAACAACACAGTAATTGTTATTTCGCGGTATTGCAAAAGCTATTTACTAAGTGTGGTGATTTTCGTCGTACAGGTTCAGCCGCGTTAGATTTAGCTTATGTCGCATCAGGGCGTTTAGATGGCTTTTTTGAAATCGGCTTAAAACCATGGGATATTGCTGCTGGTGAATTGATTTTACGTGAAGCTGGTGGCGTGGTTACTGATTTTGCTGGCGGTAATAACTATATGGTCTCTGGTAATATTGTGGCTGGAAATCCAAGAATCGTTAAAGATCTGCTTGTTTCTACTCAAAATGATTGGCCAGAAAATTTACGTAATTAATTTTACTTTCTTTATCTAAATGCAGGGCTGTCTTATCCCTGCATTTTGTCTTTATGTCGTTTATCAAAAATATAAATTTGCTATTGGTTATTGTGGATCAGTTATTGCTGTCATGGAACAATTAACTTGTAAGCCTTGATTGTTTAAATAGTCACTACCCCAAATATACATCGATTCGAGCACTGGTTTGATACTTTTGCCAAAGTTGGTTAAAGAATATTCTACTTTAGGTGGTACGACGGGATAAACGTGTCGATTAATTAGGCCATTTGCTTCAAGTTCACGTAGCTGTTGGGTTAGTATTTTAGGTGTAGCGGTTGGAATTTCTTTCTGTAATTGTGAAAATCTTAAGGTGGTTTCGGTCATCAGTTTCCATAAAATGAGCGATTTATATTTACCACCAATCATATTAATTGTAGCATCAACTGGACAACAGGTGATAGGTTGATGTTCTTTTCCACAACAAGTGGTATTAATCGGATTATTTTTCACATTATTATCTCAATAGTATCTTTTTAGGTAGTATATATCAAAAAAGTGCATTCTTGTTAAAAGGATAATTAATATTACAATAGCTATATAAATCACATCAAAAACCAAGGGAAACATAAAATGAAAACCGTCGAATATAGTTTTTTTGTGGAAGAGATGAGCTGCGCATCATGCGTTAGTCGTGTTGAAAAAGCATTAAAAAAGATTGATGGCGTGATTAATGTTAGTGTTAACCTTGCGACAGAAAAGGCAACAGTTGAAGCCAATGCCAATGTTAAATTAGACACTTTAATGGCTGCGGTAGATAAAGCCGGTTACCATGCGGTGAAGATTACCGAGCCGGAAATTCACGCCAAAGATATAAATATGCAAGCGTCACTCTGGCCGATTATTATCTCGGTTATCTTAGCGATTCCTTTTGTGTTGCCGATGTTACTTGAGCCATTTGGCATTCATTGGATGATGCCAGCTTGGTTGCAATTAGTGATTGCCTCGGTTGTGCAATTTGGGCTTGGTGCTAAATTTTATCGTAGTGGTTTTAATGCTGCAAAGGCGTTGTCCGGTAATATGGATCTGTTAGTGGCTATTGGTACCAGTGCTGCTTATGGATTGTCACTTTATCAGCTTATTATTGGTAATAATGATCATCTCTATTTCGAATCATCGGTGGTTATTATTACGTTAATTTTGATTGGTAAATGGTTAGAGTCAAGAGCCAAACATCAAACGACCCAAGCGATTGAAGCACTTTCTGCACTTCGCCCTGAAGTCGCGTTAGTTCGACAAGGCGATCAAGAAGTAAGTTTGCCGATAAGTCAGGTTAAGGTCGATGATGTGGTTGTGATCAAACCCGGAGAGCGAGTTCCAGTAGATGGTGTGGTTATTGACGGCGCATCGAGTTGTGATGAATCGATGTTGACGGGGGAAAGTTTCCCGGTTAGTAAAACCCTCAATAGTTTGGTAACCGGTGGCACTATTAATGGTGAAGGATTATTGATAGTAAAAACAACAGCGGTACAAGCTGATTCGACTTTGTCTAAGATTATCGCTATGGTCGAATCTGCTCAAGCTAAAAAAGCGCCCATTCAACGTATTGTTGATCGAATAAGTGCTATTTTTGTTCCCGTGATTTTATTGATTGCGCTGATTACACTGCTTGCTTGGGGCGTTATTTCTCATGATTGGCAGCAAGCTTTACTACATGCGGTCGCCGTGTTAGTGATTGCTTGCCCATGTGCATTAGGATTGGCGACACCAACCGCCATAATGGTTGGTACGGGTGTTGCTGCTCGCCATGGTATTTTGATTAAAGATGCCGAGGCGCTTGAAACCTTACATAACATTAATACGGTAGCATTTGATAAAACTGGCACATTAACCATTGGTAAACCAGAATTAGTTGAACTGGATGTAATGGGCACAGAAACTGCCGATCAAATTCTCGCACTAGCAGCATCAATGCAAGCCGGAAGTGAGCATCCACTCGCTAAAGCAATTTTAGCTAAGGCTAAATCGTATAACTATGCTCAGAATATTACTTCGGTTGCTGGTTCAGGTGTAATGGCAACGATTGATAATCATCAGTTTTATTTAGGCAGTTTACGTTGGATGAAATCGTTAAATGCTTATTTTGTGGATATGCAGGATAAAATTAATGAACTTACCCAAAAAGGCTATACAATCTCATTTTTATCTAAACAGCAATCAGAAAATGGTGTTGTGATATTAGCTTTATTTGGTTTTGCTGATGTAATTAAACCAGAAGCAAAAAATGCCATTAATGCATTACATAAATTAAACGTAAATATAGTTATGTTAACTGGTGATAATCAACAAGCCGCTAATTATGTAGGGCAACAATTAAGTTTAGATAAAGTTATTGCTGAAGTTTTACCGCAAGATAAAGCCAATTATATTTATCAATTACAAAAAGAAGACCAAAATATTAAAAGTAGTAATAGCAATCATAAAGTGGCAATGGTTGGTGATGGTATTAATGATGCACCTGCGTTAGCAGCTGCTGATATTGGTATTGCTATGGGAACAGGGACTGATGTCGCGATGCATGCAGCAAGTATTACGTTGATGCGTGGCAATCTATTTTTAATTGCCGATGCTATTGATATCTCTCGCCGAACCTATAATAAAATTAAGCAAAATTTATTTTGGGCTTTTTTCTATAATTTAATTGGCATTCCTCTTGCTGCCTTCGGCTTCTTAAATCCAATGATAGCCGGCGCTGCTATGGCACTTAGCAGTGTAAGTGTAGTGACTAATGCTTTATTGTTAAAACGTTGGCAAGCACGTTCTGGGTCAAAATAATTTATTTTGAACAAATACTTTATGGTAATAAATTAATTTTAGATCAAGTAATTAATGCAAATATTGTCCCAAATTAATCGATTTTGGATCCTTTTTATCGCTCGGATCTAATAAGGGTAATATCTATAGTAGATTAGTGGTGAATATAATATAAATCAGAATGAAACTAATTGAAAAAACGATTAATTGGATAAGTATAAATATTTCACTATGCAAAGATTCAAATATTTGATTGAAAAAGCACCATTTTATAGGGTGTTTTTTCAATCGGAATTTTCAGATAAATTAAAGCCAAAAACCGGCAAAATTTTCCTATCGGAATAGCATCATGCTAAACAATGATAAATAGCATCTCTAATTTTTATTGGATAGCGTCCCAACATTCCTTCAATTGCGGTATTAGTCAAAATGACTACAGCTAATTCTTGTTGAGGATCATAAAACCAATTATGACCATACACACCGCCCCATTGAATAGTTCCTTTACTCTGTGGTGTTTGCGCTAAGATCGGGTCATCAAGCACCGCACCACCATAACCGAATCCCCATCCTGGTCCTTTTGTACAATATTCACTACTTATATAACACTTCGCCATTTTATCCATTAGTTTATTGCTACTTAAATCATTATTTATTGAAGTTAGTGATAACAGAAATTGCATAAAATCAGGTGCAGTACCAACCATACCAGCCCCACCTGAATGGTAGGCTTTAGGATTAAATATACGTTTAGGATCATAAGAAACAATCCCGTTATTCCATGATTCATCTAATTGCATAAAATAAGGGCTTGGCATAGGTAATGGTTCCGGTAAAGCATTATAATAGTGAGTAACTAATTGATTATTATCTGGTATGGTAAAGCCTGTATTTGCCATATTCAAAGGAATTGTTATTGTAGTTTTTATTATTTCTTCTAATGGTTGTTGAGTGACGGCAGTTAATACTCCACCTAGGACATCTAATGCCAATGAATAACACCAATTTGTTCCAGGTGCAAAAAGAAGAGGAGCTTTTGATAACCGATGAAGATTTTCATCTAAATCAGTTGCTATTTGATCAAAACCGTCTGAAATCTGTAATGTATTATAAATGCCTTCACCATGAGGTTCGCAAAAACGATATTTTAGTCCCGCACTATGGGTTAATAAGTGATGCAAAGTAATAACTGGTTGCTGGCCATTTTCTAGTGTTGGAGTGAAATAAGGTAGATAATCAGTAACAGGCGAATCCAATTTTAGTAGCCCTTTTTCTGCTAAACATAATGCGGCTGCACTAACTATCGGTTTGGTGACTGATGAAAGCAAAAATTGTGAGTCAACTTGCATGGTTGATTTTTGTTCTTTATCAGCATGGCCGGATGCTTGTTGATAGATTATTTGTCCCTCTTTAGCAACCATAACAACAGATCCAACTATATGTTTTTTATCTATCGCATATTGATTCACTTTATTGATTGCTTGTCCAACATTTGCAGAAAAACGATTAACTTTCATTTTTATCTTAACTCTTGATTGATTATTATTTCTCCTAATAGTATATGTTTTTTATAAGGTAATAAATATGCTAAATGAATTTATTTTGACGACGTTTAGTTGGCTTGCTATTAATGGGTATATTGATGTAACTTAAAATTATTTTTCTATTACCAGTTTGATTTAATTTGTTAGTATAAAGTGTATTCTGTTTAGCCATGAAGAACCACAGCCCTGTTATGTATAAGGTTGCTTAATTATATAATCTAATTCAGGTTAGTATGATTAGATTGAATTTGGTTTAGTGTCAATTAGACTCAAGCACATTTTTATTCTTATAATTTATTTTAGATTAAACCCAACTTGTGATCCTTTACCTTGTTCAGTAACAAATACCCCGACGGCAGTAATCAACTGTTCATTATAGTAAATTAATGGAATACGAGTGCGCTGCCAAGGTGGAATATGGTGTTCTTGCCACAGTTTTTTTATTGATCGTGCTCCTTGGCGCTGTACAATTTGAAATTTACCTTGCGCATGAAAACGCACCGAAACCGTTTCATCTTTTTGTGGTAAACGGCAGGTTAGATCAGTTTGATAATTAGGCTGTAAATGGCCTAAATTATCAGGCAAAGTGAGTGACGTAGCTAAATCCCACGGCAGGATTTGCTGTTCAATATCTTGATATAAAGGTAATAAATAGAGTTGGTTTTGATAGCGGCGAATCTGTCGATTATGCAAAATAAATTGCGGATTGGCATCTTCTTTCGCTTGAATAACGGTTTGCCAAATTAACGACAGTTGCTTTTGACTTGGCATGCCGATATGTTGCTCTCTAAACCACATTCGCAATATTGCATTACGTTTGTATTCAGAATAATCCCGTAAAGGTTGAATATTGAGTTGTTTAGCATTACCAATAATTTGCTGAAATTCAGCCAATAACAGCTCATGGATTAAAGCTTCTTGCTGTTGACATAATTCAGCACTACGAGCCACCATTTGTGAAAAATGTGGCCAACGTTGATTAAGTATTGGCAGTACCTTTAAGCGTAAAAAATTACGATCATAATGGTCGTCTTGATTACTTTCATCTTCAATCCAACTTAATAGATGTTGATTGGCATATTGTTCAATTTCTTGGCGAGAGATCGTTAATAATGGTCTAAGATGTTGGCCATTTTCCAGAGGCATAGCGGATAAGCCTGTTGGGCCACTACCACGTTTTAAGGCTAGGAAGAAAGTTTCACATTGATCGTCAAGATGTTGTGCCGTACATAACATCTCATCACTTTTTAAATGTTGATAAATGGCTTGATAACGAGCTTCTCTGGCCTGTTCTTCAATATTGCCAGCACTACGATTAAGTTTTACTTTTTCAATAATCAATGGCACTTGCCACGTTTGGCATTGTCTCAGGCAATGTTCAGCCCAATTATCGGCATTTTTACTTAAACCGTGATGAATATAAATAGCTCTTAGTTGTAAATTTTGTAGCCGTTGCTTTAAGGTGACTAATGCGTGCATTAATACGGTTGAATCGACACCACCACTAAAGGCAACCAATAACGATTGCCGACCGTTTAGATGTTGTAAAATAGTTTGCTCAACAATATTGTCTATTTGGGTTTGGCTTTGATGGCTCATCTGCTATCCATTTATACTAAGCTTTGTAACGCATTAACCTTATTTTTGTGTAGATTGATTCGATCTAGGCCAGCAGCCAGATCGGCGATTAAATCATCGGGATCTTCAAGGCCAATATGTAATCGAATTAATGTACCTGTGAAATCCACACCTGAGACTGGGCGTATTTTCGCAAGATCTTCAGGTTGATTGGCTAAAATCAATGATTCGAATCCACCCCATGAATACGCCATCGAGAAGTGAGTCATATTATCTAAAAAATCAGATAATTGCACTTCGCTCAAATGATCTTTAAGTACAAACGAAAATAGACCACTAGCGCCACTAAAATCACGTTTAAAAAATTCATGCCCTTTACAGCTTGCTAATGCAGGATGGTTAACCGTGGCAACTTTGGGGTGATTTGCTAACCAGTTCGCCACTTTTAGCCCACTTTCGTGATGTTGTTTTAACCTGACCGCTAAGGTTCTTAATCCTCGTGCTGCCATATAAGCGGTATCAGCATCACACATTTGTCCCATTAAATAAGAGCGTTCACGTAATTGATCCCAACATCGTTGATTAGCAACCGCAGTACCTAACATAGCATCAGAGTGACCAATTAAATATTTAGTACCGGCTTGAATAGAGATATCAACATCATGCTCTAATGCTTTAAATAAAACACCTGCAGCCCAAGTGTTATCCATCATAATGACAATTTCCGGATTAACACTGCGAATAGCTTTAACTATCGCTGGCACATCATGCAGTTCCATAGTGATTGAGCTTGGTGATTCAAGAAATACTACTTTGGTATTGGGTTTAATATGATTAGTAATATAGTGACCAATCAAGGGTGAAAAATAATCGGTTTCCACACCAAAATCTTTTAATATATGTTCGCAAAATTCTTGCGTTGGCTCGTAACTGGCTTCTGAAACCAAAATATGATCACCTGATTTGACAAAAGCTAAGATAGCATTCGCAATGGCTGCTGCACCACAAGGATAAAGATAGCAACCTGCGCCACCTTCAATTTCGACCATGGCATCTTGTAAGGCAAAATGGGTTAAGGTACCGCGTCGACCGTAAAATAATCCGCCTTTGGCTCGATTTTCCATCGCGTCTTTTTTCGCTTTTAATGAATCAAAAACAAGCGATGATGCTCTCTGAATAACGGAGTTAACAGCACCTTGGGTATAACGTTTTTTTCGACCAGCATGAACTAATTTTGTTTGTAATGACATGATGCATCCTTAGTGAACCGATAAATTTCGATAACAGTTAGCATAGCATGCTGTTAAAATAGTAAAAAATAATTTTTGTTTAAATTGGCTTACATAAAATGTTAATTGCTCAACTTGCTCATTTAGATACGGCAGAAGTGAACTATTCATTATTATCACCACAAATCATTAATGATGCTGAGTCATTAAGTGGTTCACGAAAAAAACAGTTTTTAGTTTGTCGTTCAATTTTAGCTAGTTTACTTAAACAGTATTGTCATATTGATAGTTTGCCACCCATCATTATTGGTGATAATAGCCGTCCTTGCTTTTTACAACATAACCTGCCTGATTTTAATATCAGTCATAGTAAAGATTGGGTGGCAGTTGCCATATCCTTAAATGGTAGAGTTGGGATTGATATTGAAGTTGCTAGGCAGCGTAAAAATTATCTGAATGTCGCCAAAAATTATTTTGCTAATGAAGAATATCAATGGATATTAAAACAATCGGATGCATTAGCGGCATTTTGGCAACTTTGGACATTAAAAGAATCTGCACTTAAATTATATGCGAAAGGTGTTTGGCAAATAAAATCAGTAAAAATAGATATTGAAAAACAGTTGATTAGTGCGCCATTTGGACAGGATTTTTATTATCAATATCAGCAAGTAGAATCAGTTCATCTTGCCGTAAATCATAATAAACCTATTACAGATTTTATTTTGCAATCTTAATAGGATGATCATCTGCTACACCGTGATGGTCGTAGCAGATTAATATTATTAATTTATTCTGCGCTGGAAGCAAGTAAACCAGACTCACTTAATGTTTTATTAAAATCTTTATCCATAAAGAATAAATCTCGTTTGTTTTCACCAACTAATTCCAGTTTATCAACAATGCTTTTAAAAAGTTTTTCTTCTTCATGTTGTTCAGCAACGTACCATTGTAAAAAGTGAAATGTTGAGAAATCTTTTTGGGTTAAAGCATAGTCAACAAGCTCATTTATCTCTTTGGTAATTTTAAGTTCATGTTGATATGCCGCTTTAAACACATCAAGCAGTGATTTATATTCTGATTCTGGTGCTTCAATTTTGCCAATAAGCGCTAATGCACCGCAATCTAACACATAATCAAATAAGCGTTCCATATGCTGGCGTTCTTCGCTAGCATGATCTCTTAAAAATTTTCCAAACGAAGGAAAATTTTGATCATCACACCATGCGCTCATTTGTAGGTAAAGGTTAGAAGAATAGAATTCTAGATTTAATTGGTCATTGAGTTTTTTGACCATTTGGTTGGTTAACATTTCATTTTCCTCACATTGCTTTTTTAGTATTTCACTTTTTATTGAGATAAAGTGATTATTGATAAGTGTATGATAGCTATTCATACACTTATATTAGTTAAATTAGATAAATATCTTGAAGGATCTTTCTATTGTTATCATCTAATTGATATTCTTGGTGTAACCAATTATCTATTGTGTTATAGCGTTTTTTAATCTCATCGATAGCAGCGGTTAAAAACTCTTGCTTAGCTGAAAAAATGATTTTTTGTTTTTCAAACTCTTCAGCTGATAATTTACTTTTATTTTGGCTAAGTACTGCTTGACGATAATCATTTAAATATTGTTCGGTAAGCAAATAATCTTGCATAATAACGTCTTCGCTGACACCTAATGCAAATAGGGTTAAGGTGACACCGACACCAGTTCTATCTTTACCTACTGCACAGTGTTGTACTAATGGTTTGCCATTCGCATTAAGTAATATTGATATTAATTTTTTATAAGCTAGATTATTAAATGGTAATAGCTGATAGAGTTTAATCATAAAATCCAAAGGCGAATATTTTTTAAGTACGAATATATCATCACTAACTAAGCTTGCCTTAATTTCATCACTTAATGGATTTGCTGGGATATTAAAATATTGGCTATTGTTCCAAAGATTATCGGGATTACGATCGATTTCAAGTTGATCACGATAATCTAATACATAATGTAAATTAAGCTCATCAGATAAGAACTTTTTTTCCTCATCACTAAGGCGAGAGAATTCACCCGAACGATACAACATTCCTGAACGAATTTGGCGACCATCACTGGTTTTAATGCCACCTAAGTCTCGAAAATTAATTCCATTTTGGATTGGTACAACTGATGTCATTATTGGTCCTTATTTCTGCTTAACTTTGCTTGCTATATTAACATGTTTCTGATTAGAATTGATTCATCGTTTTTGCATTATTATTGCTTGAGGAATCTATTATGTCGACTTTATCTATCTTATTATCGGAAAAACCTGCTCCATCTAAATGGGGTAAAGATGCTTTACTTAGTTTTTCTGATGATGCCATTACCATTCATTATCAACCTGACCATCGACATGGTGCTATTCAGCGAGCTGCTCGAAAACTAGATAATCAAGGTATTAAGTCAGTTAAACTTAGTGGTGATAATTGGGATTTAGAATCTTGTTGGCATTTTTGGCTCGGTTATCGTAATGCTAAGAATAATAATAAAGTAAGTTGGGCCAAACTTGATAGTCAAGATAAGCAAGAACTAAAACATCGTCTCGCAATTATTGATTGGTGTCGAGATATTGTTAATCAACAAGCTGAAACATTAAGCCCGTTAGAACTGGCAACGCAAAGTGCAAACTTAATTAGTAATTATTCCTCAGATATTACCTATAACATTACTTCAGGTGAAGCATTAAAAGAACAGGATTATATGGGCATTTACACGGTTGGCAAAGGATCAGAACGACCGGCAGCGTTGCTTGAGCTTGATTATAATCCGACTAACAACCCCAAAGCGCCAATTGTTGCTTGTTTAGTCGGTAAAGGTATCACTTTTGATTCTGGTGGTTATAGTTTAAAACCAAGCAGTTTTATGGAATCAATGCGATCGGATATGGGGGGCGCTGCATTAGTAACCGGAGCTATGGCACTTGCTATTGCCCGAGGAGCAAAACATCGTATTAAACTTTATCTATGTTGCGCTGATAACTTGGTGAGTGGTAAGGCATTTAAACTGGGTGATATTATCCGATATCGTAATGGTAAAACAGTTGAAGTGGATAATACCGATGCGGAAGGACGATTAGTTTTAGCTGACGGGTTAATTAGTGCTGACAGTGATAAGCCTCACTATATTATTGATTGCGCAACCCTTACTGGAGCAGCAAAAATTGCAGTAGGTAACGATTATCAATCTTTACTCTCATTTGATGACAAATTTGCTAATCAATTATTGGCAAGTAGCCAAGCGGAACATGAAGCTTTTTGGCGGTTACCATTAGCTGATTTTCATCGTAGCCAATTTCCATCATCGTTTGCGGATATGGCCAATTCTGGATTACCCAATACCGCTGGTGCCAGCACTGCCGCGGCATTTTTATCTCATTTTATTAAAAATTATAAACAAAATTGGCTACACATTGACTGTTCAGCGACATTCCGTAAAAGCGCAACCGCTTTATGGGCAACTGGTGCAACAGGTATCGGGGTAAGAACGCTAGCTAATTTGTTAACCGTATTAAAATGATTTGGAATAACTTTATGATTAATTGAATAGAATTTTAAAAATGTTTATCAATATGTAAGGAATATCATGAACATAAAAAAGTTACTATTAGTTATGCCCCTCTTATTTTCTTTTGCTACTTATGCGAGGGATTGTGCAACAGAATTTGAAAATGAAAATTATGAAAAAGCATTTGTTGAATGTACACAAGAAGCAGAAGAAAATGACAAAGTGGCACAATATAATCTAGCTCGTATGTATGATGATGGTGAAGGAATAGAGCAAGATAAACTTAAAGTGGTATATTGGTATACGAAAGCAGCGGAGCAAGGGGATTCTACTGCACAAAATGATTTAGCGGTTAAATATTATGACGGTGAAGGAATAGAGCAAGATAAACTTAAAGTGTCATATTGGTTTGAAAAAGCAGCAGAGCAAGGTGAGTCTTTCGCTCAATATAATTTAGCGCTTATGAATTATAAAGGTGATGGTATAGATCAAGATAAAGTTAAAGCTGCATATTGGTATACAAAAGCAGCAGAACAAAATGACTCTGAAGCACAATATAAGTTAGGTATTATGTATGATAAGGGGGATGGGGTTGCACAAGATAAATCTTTAGCTAAAAAGTATTTTAAACAGTCTTGTGATCAGGGATTTGAAAGAGCTTGTAACAAATTAAAAAAATAATCCTATGATTTAATAAAAAAACCACCTTAAATCACTAAGGTGGTTTACTTGAAGTGTTGATTAATATTAGAGCCAATTATTTATCTTCAATCACTGTTGTTTTTTTAATATAGATTGATTCAACAGGGACATTTAGATGTGGTTCTATACGTTAAGTTCGACAGTCATAATATTATCAATAATCTCTCTCTTCTTTTAATAAGTTCACCCGTAATACAATAACTTCATTTTTGGTGATCAGTAATTAAGAAAATTAATGCTAATGATTTTTTTGATACATACATTTATATATAATGAGTAACATAAAAAAAATTGATGTCTATTTTAACCTGTATAGGAAATACAATGAAAAAACTGGTATGTTTTGGGTTTTTAGTCCTGTGTTCTTTTTCGAGTTATGCCAGTAAATGTAAAACAGAATTTGAACAAAAAAATTATGAAAAAGCACTTGTTGAATGTACACAAGAAGCAGAACAAGGAGATATGAATGCGCAAGCTTATTTGGGACTTATGTTTTATAATGGTCAAGGAATAGAGAAAAATAAACAAAAAGCTATTTTTTTGCTAACAAAAGCGGCGGAACAAGGTTCAACTGAAGCTCAAAACAATTTAGCCAGTATATATTATGAAGGTAATGGAATCGACCGAGATAAACAAAAAGCGGTTTTTTGGTTTACTAAAGCTGCGGAGAAAAACGACTCAGAAGCACAATTCAATTTAGCACTTTTGTATTATTATGGTGAAGGGGTTAAACAAGATACACAAAAAGCTATTTTTTGGTATACAAAAGCGGCAGAACTGGGTTTAGCTGAAGCTCAAAATAATTTAGCAGCGATGTATTATCAAGGTGAAGGTATTGAGCAAGATATACAAAAATCGATATTTTGGTTATTAAAAGCGGCAGAACAAGGTTTAGCTGAAGCTCAAAATAATTTAGCTGTTAGGTATCGTAACGGTGATGGAATAGAGCAAGATATACAAAAAACTATTTTTTGGTATACAAAAGCAGCAGAGCAAGGTTATCTTGATGCACAATACGATTTAGCGAATATATATTTTAATGGTGAAGGGGTTACAAAAGATAAACAGAAGGCAGCATATTGGTATACAAAAGCAGCGGAAAACAGTGAATCTAACGCACAAAATAATTTAGCGGCTATGTATGATAAAGGTGATGGTATAGAGCAAGATAAACAAAAAGCGTTATATTGGTATACAAAAGCAGCAGAGCAAGGTATTTCCATCGCACAAAATAATTTAGCGGTTATGTATGATAAAGGCGATGGTATAAAACAAGATAAACAGAAGGCAGCATATTGGTATACAAAATCAGCAATACAAGGTGAATCTATTGCTCAATACAATTTAGCTCTTATGTATGATAAAGGAGATGGTATAGAACAAGATAAGCAGAAGGCTGTATATTGGTATACAAAAGCGGCGGAGCAAGGAGACTCAAGCGCCCAATATAATTTAGCAGTGATGTATGATGACGGTGAAGGTATAAAGCAAGATAAAATTAACGCTGAATATTGGTATATTAAAGCGGCGGAGCAAGGTCTTTCCATCGCCCAATATAATTTAGCCATTATGTATTATTACGGTAAAGGTGTAGAGCAAAATAAACAGAAGGCTGTATATTGGTATACAAAAGCAGCAGAGGAAGGTCACTCTAGCGCTCAAAATAATTTAGCGTTTATGTATGATAATGGTGACGGCATAGAGCAAAATAAACAGAAGGCGTTGTATTGGTATACAAAAGCAGCAGAAAAAGGTGAGTCTAACGCACAAAATAATTTAGCATCTATGTATAATCAAGGTGATGGTATAGAGCAAAATAAACAGAAGGCTGTATATTGGTATACAAAAGCGGCGGAGCAGGATCACTCAAGCGCCCAATATAATTTAGCGTTCATGTATTATGACGGTGACGGCATAGAGCAAAACAAACATAAGGCAATATATTGGTATACAAAAGCAGCTGAGCAAGGTAACTCCTATGCACAATATGATTTAGCATCTATGTATAATCAAGGTGATGGCATAGAGCCAGATAAACAAAAGGCGTTATATTGGTATATAAAAGCAGCTGAGCAAGGTTACTTCAGAGCACAATATAATTTAGCCATTATGTATTATTACGGAGAAGGCATAGAACAAAATAAACAGAAGACTGTATATTGGTACACAAAAGCGGCGGAGCAGGATCACTCAAGCGCCCAATATAATTTAGCCATTATGTATTATTACGGAGAAGGCATAGAACAAAATAAACAGAAGGCTGTATATTGGTACACAAAAGCAGCGGAGCAAGGTCACCCCGGAGCACAATATAATTTAGCGTTTATGTATGATAAAGGAGATGGAGTTAAGCAGAATAAATCTTTAGCTAACAATTATTTGAAACAGTCTTGTGAGTTGGGTTTTGAAAAGGCCTGTAATAAATTAAAAAAATAATCCTATGATTTAATCAAAAACCACCTTAAATCACTAAGGTGGTTTACTTAAAGTATTGATTAACTTTAGGGTCTATTGTTTATCTTCAATAACTGTTGCTTTTTTAATATAGATTGGTTCAACAGGGACATTTTGATGTGGTCCCATTCGTTTAGTGGCTACGCTAACAATTTTATCAACGACATCCATTCCATTAATGACTTTACCAAAAACAGCATAACCATATTGGTCTGGTGATTGGTAATTAAGAAAATTATTATTTACAACATTAATAAAAAATTGGCTAGTTGCGCTATCCACTACATTGGTTCTTGCCATTGCAATAGTTCCGCGATCGTTTTTCAAGCCATTATTTGCTTCATTTTTAATTGGTTGTTGAGTTTCTTTGAATTTTAATTGATCATCAGCGCCACCGCCTTGAATCATAAATCCAGGAATGACTCGATGGAAGGTTAAATTTTCATAATAACCGCTATTGACATAATCAAGAAAATTTTTCGTGGTAATTGGCGCATGTTCGCTATCTAATTCAATTTCAATATCACCCATACTGGTTTGTAATAATACTTTGCTATCAGCCAAGGTAACAGTTGAAAAAAGGCTTAATAGTAATGATATAACTAATAGTTTGATTTTTTTCATTTAACAAATCCTTACTCCAAAATAGTGGGCAAATTATACCGAATATTAGATGAATTGAAATGATTAATATGACTAATTAACTAAAATTTTGGGTGATAGATTCCAGTATCGAGATTAATAAATAAAAAATAGCTTTTATTTATTATAATTCATATTGTTAGTAAGCTTATTTTCTTTCCATTTTTAAACTTATTTTGTAGATAAAAAAAACTGTTCCTCAAAATTTTTTGCTAAGCGATGAATCATTATGCGATGTATTTTATGTAATATGCCTTTAGTGTTGCCTCATCATGGGATTTGTAGTCAATGTGTTAAAAACTTACCAAAATTTAATAAGATTTGTTATCAATGTAGTCTTCCTCATTCATTATCAACCAAAATCTGCTATCGATGTCGTGATAATCGGCCTTATTGGGATGAAATGATTGCTGTAACAGAATATATGGCACCGTTAAAAAGATTAATCCAACATTTAAAATTTTATCGAAAAACTGAGTTAACTAATGCTCTGGCCAGATTAATGTTTTTAGCGTGGTATCAACGACGGTTGGGTAGTGGTTTGGTTAAACCAGATATTGTAACTTGTGTTCCATTGCATCATTTTCGTTATTGGTCTAGAGGATTTAATCAAGCGGCATTATTAGCGAGACCAATATCTAGATGGCTTAATTGTGATTTTCAACCTTATCTGTTATCACGAAAGTCAGTTGCACACGATCAAAAGTATCTATCGCTTAAGCAACGAATAACCAATGTTGAAACCTTATTTAGATGTCGCGATGATTTAACCAATCAATCGATAATGCTTATTGATGATATTGTTACTACCGGCAATACCATAAATGCCATTAGCCAGCAATTAAAACATTGTGGGGCAAACTATATTCAGGTAGTTTGTTTATGTCGCACCATCTTGTAAAATCTAAAACACCCCCTATAATGACCAACAGGGTTAGTCAACTATTATCGATGATGTTAGTGATGATTAATGTCAATCGTGCCAAAGTGAGGGATTATGTCTATTATTACCATTTCTGAATCAGCGCAACAACATTTCAAAAAATTACTTGCTAATCAGCCTGATGGTACACAAATTCGGGTTTTTGTTATTAATCCTGGCACACCATCGGCAGAATGTGGGGTTTCATATTGCCCAGTAGATACAATAGAAGATAGTGATATAGAAGAGCAACAACACGCAGGTTTTGCTATTTATATTGATGAAATTAGCGCTCCTTTTTTAGAGGAAACGGTGATTGATTATGTAACTGATGAATTAGGTTCTCAATTAACTTTAAAAGCGCCGAATTCAAAAATGAAAAAGGTTGCCGATGATGCGCCGTTAATTGAACGCGTCAATTATGTTATTCAAGCACAGGTTAATCCGCAATTAGCTAGTCATGGTGGTCATGTGAGTTTGGTTGAATTAACCGATGATAATTATGCGATATTACAATTTGGCGGTGGTTGTAATGGTTGTTCGATGGTCGATTACACTTTAAAAGAGGGGATTGAAAAACAGCTACTTGCTGAATTCCCTGAACTGGTAGGCGTAAAAGATATTACCGAACATCAAGCTGGAAACCATTCATATTGTTAAAAAATTTTCGATTTACATCTTGCTTATTGCTGTGATTAAGTCATAATCGCTTAATGTTTGCCAATTCACATCATGATGGGGTTATATGAATCAAGTTAGTATTATTTCAGATCTTATCGTTTGGATTGAAAAAAATTTGGAGCAACCCTTATCTATTGATAATGTCGCCCAGAAATCAGGTTATTCAAAGTGGCATTTACAACGAATGTTTAAAGAAGTAACTGGTCAAGTACTTGGTACTTATATTCGTCACCGCAGATTAACTTATGCGGCATTATCTTTGCGCATGACAAGTAAACCTATTTTAGATATTGCTATGCAATATCGTTTTGATTCGCAGCAAACTTTTACTCGTTCTTTTAAAAAGCAATTTAATGAAACACCAGCAAGTTATCGTCGTGGTGAATTTTGGGATCCTACCGGGTTAACTCCTGCTATTGAATTAAATAAAAATCGACTTTCTTTACCTGAACCTAAATTTGTGAATATGCCGAAACAAACTTTTTGGGGAATCTCTTACAAAAATAATTGTAATTTGAGTCAAATTTTAGATGAAGAAAATAAATTAAGATCGCAGTTTTTTCAAAATTATTTATCCCATTATGCTCACAATTGTGACAGTTTACCGGATAAGATTTTTGCTTTTAGCCGTATCTTGAAAAGTAAAGATAATGCTAATGAACAAGAACTTTTATATACAATTGCCTTAGATCATAATAATAATCTTGAGCATATAGAACCAATTGTTAATGAAGGTGGTTTATATCTTTGTTTTAAATATATCGGTTCGTTAGAAAATTTCAGTGATTTTATTTCTCAAGTCCACTTAGCTGCAATGCCTGCATTGAAAGTTCGGTTACGCACCTCAAGCTGTTTAATTGAGATTCATCATAATCATCATGATGATACGATTAAATGTTTTGAAGATATTCATACTATGGAATGCGATTATTGTGTACCTGTGGTTGCAGATGATGAAGTCAATATCCAGTCAAACTTGTTATAGTTTACTTTAACTAGTTTTTATAAATATTGACTATTATTTTATTTATCTGATTTCAATAGAATGTTTTCCAACCACACTTTAAATTCAGGAGTTGCTTCTTTTAAACTATTCGATCCTCTTGTAACAGTGGCAATGCCAATTTTTAATTGCTCTTTAAGTTGTCGCTGATTGATCGAGCCATCCAGTAAAGAACGGACAATTTTAACTCTTGTGATTAATGCATCCCGTTCATCAGCTGTCATCAGTAATTTCAATATATCTAATGAATAACCGCTATTAAATGCTTGGTGTAATATTTCAACCGTTTGGTTCCATTCTTTAGTTTTCATGTAATGCACCATTAATATTGTCTATTAAATTCGTTTGTTGTCAGTATATGAGGATGTTGATTTCCTAAAATATATTGGTAAATATAATCATAAACTAATACACTTTTGACATAATTTCGAGTTTCATTAAAGGGAATACTTTCAATAAATGCGATAGCATCAAGTTTTCCATTACTATTATTCAACCATTTTTTTACTCGGGCAGGACCAGCATTATATGCGGCCGAGGATAAAATACGATTGTTATCATTTTGTAAATAAACGCTATTTAAAAAATAAGTACCTAACTGTATATTCGTTGTCGGTTCAAACAGTTGGCTTGGTGAATAATAGGTAATATTACTGACTTTTTTGGCTGTTTCCTTAGCTGTTGCTGGCATTAACTGCATTAAACCACTGGCTCCAACTGGAGATTGTATCATGGTGTCAAATGCACTTTCTTGCCGAGTTATTGCTAAAGCATAAGATAATGGAATCGCTTTATCCTTCAAGGCATCATTATATAAGTTTTTATACATGATAGGTAGGCGTTCAGTCCAATTATCCCATAATTTACCTGATATTGTTGCTTGTATACTTAGTTCTCCCCAACCTTTTTGATAAGCGTATTTAGCTAAATCTAAATATTCATTTTCAGCTGCTTGGTTTTTAAGTACATATCGCCATTCTTGTTTTGACTCCGCTAACATACCTAATAACCTTAATTCTTTAATTCTAATGACAGATGGTTGCAGGTCATACTTGGCTTTTAGTGCATTGATTTCTGCAGTTGGGATCTTTTTCGATAAATTATTGATAGTATATGGTTGATTAAGAGCTTGTGCACTTACCATGCCATAAAAACCACGTTTATTAGCTAAACTTTTTAAGATATGTTTTGCTTCCTTGGTTTTATTGTTATTGAGTAATACTCGAGCGTGCCAATATTGCCACTCTTCTTTTAGTTGATCTTCTGGAGTTAGTTGTTTTAGCCAATGTGCAATATCTTTGTAATTATTAGCATCAATAGCCATGCGAATACGTTTTTCAACTAAAGTTGAGTTGTGACTCTTGCTAATATAATTATCCCGCCATTTGATCTGTTCTGAAGTTGCTGAATCACTAAAATAACTATTGGCTAAGCTTTGTTGTAATCTAATTTGCTCATCATTAGTGAAATTCTGTTTTTTAATTAGTTGTGGTAATAATGCTGCAGCCACATTTTTGTCAGCTTTAGCTAACCGAGGGTAAGATGCTAAGATAATTTTTTTTGTAAAGGTACTCGTTTTAATATTTTTTGAAAAATCTTCAATTTTTCGTGGATTATCCAAAATAGCTAATAAATGATTTTTGGTTGTTTGATAGTTATCATCGAGTAAATTAGTTAAATGACGAGCTAATTTTAAATTGTTTTTTTCCAGCGCTAATTCTACGCGTAACAAAATAAGATTTGCTGTGCGTTTACCACTTTTTGACCATGCATCTAATAAAGGATCACAAGCTTGAGGTAATTCTTTACCTGTTAACCATAGTGATTCGATATTATCGAACACCACTTTGTCTTGATGTTGCTGTAATTTTGCATACTGATATCGGCAATTAGAGGCAATGGAATTATCTTTAGGAAAAATGATAATTGCATTCCAGTCTTGACGATTAGCTAGCTCAGCTATATAAGCTTCAGTTAATGATGATGTTAATGGGAAATCATGGTATTTTTTAACAAAATCACTCACTGTTTGTGTTGGTACTGTTTTAATATTGTTTTGAAAAAATTGCACAGCAGCATAAGGGTATAGTGGATAGTTTTTTAATTGTTTTAGTAATGTCTGTTGTTCATCAAAAGTTAATGATTGATAAGTGTTTTGCCACTTTTGATAATTTTTTCGTAAATCTTTCAAAGTAGGCTCCGCAAACACACTTTTAGCCCAAAGTATGCTTAATATCAAACACCAACGTATTACTAAATTCATTCTTAAACTCCTGTATCAAATTAGTTTATTAGATTAACATATTCCCGTATATTTCGTCGATCAAGAACTGATAACTTAATTCCCACTAAAGTAGTCAACTAAATACTTGACTAAAAGTAAAGGATATATAAAATATTTACTGTTAAATATAGGGGAATGATTAATGAAATTGACATCAAAAGGGCGATATGCAGTGACGGCTATGTTAGATGTAGCACTGCATTCACAATCAGGCCCGGTATCACTTGCTGATATTTCAGAACGTCAGGAAATCTCACTATCTTATTTAGAACAACTGTTTTCTAGATTGCGTAAAAATGGTTTAGTTTCAAGTGTTAGAGGTCCTGGTGGTGGTTATGTACTCGGCCGTAGTATGGAGCAAATTGCGATTAGCTCAATTGTTAAAGCTGTTGATGAAACTGTTCATGCGACTAAATGTCACGGTAATACCGGATGTCAAAACGGTGTAAGGTGCCTTACCCATAGTTTATGGAATGACTTGAGTGAACGAATCAACGATTTTCTGACCAGCATTACTTTAAGCGAATTGGTTAATAATCAAGAAGTGAAAGCTGTCTCTAATCGACAAAGTCATCTTCATCAAAACAGAATTAATTAAAAATACAGAATTTGTAATTGGGAGTAATTAATGAAATTACCTATTTATATGGATTATGCAGCAACAACGCCTGTAGATCCAAGAGTAGCTGAAAAAATGATGCAGTATTTAACACCCGATGGTGTTTTTGGTAATCCCGCTTCTCGTTCACATAAATTTGGTTGGCAAGCAGAAGAAGCAGTTGATATTGCACGAAATCAAATTGCTGACTTAATTGGTGCCGATTCACGTGAAATTGTATTTACTTCAGGTGCGACAGAAGCAGATAACTTAGCCATTAAAGGTGCGGCACATTTTAATCATGCTAAAGGTAAACATATTATTACCTGTAAAACTGAACATAAAGCAGTACTTGATACTTGTCGTCAATTAGAACGAGATGGTTATGAAGTGACTTATTTAGCACCAGAATCAAATGGTATTCTTGATCTTGATAAACTGGCTGCAGCGATGCGTAATGACACAACTGTTGTCTCAATTATGCACGTTAATAATGAAACTGGTGTTATTCAGGATATCGAAAAAATCGGTGAAATGTGTCGTGAAAGAGGTATTGTATTTCATGTTGATGCAACCCAGAGTGTTGGTAAATTACCGATAGACTTAACCAAATTAAAAGTCGATCTTATGTCTTTTTCTGGACATAAGATCTATGGACCAAAAGGTATTGGTGGACTTTATGTTAGACGTAAACCACGAGTACGTATTGAAGCCCAAATGCATGGTGGTGGACATGAACGCGGTATGCGTTCTGGTACTTTACCGGTACACCAAATTGTGGGTATGGGTGAAGCATACCGCATAGCAAGAGAAGAGATGGCAACAGAAATGCCTCGCCTTTTAGCACTAAAAACTCGTTTATGGAATGGATTAAAAGATATTGAAGAAGTCTATCTTAATGGTTCATTAGAGCATGGTGTGGCTAACATTTTAAATGTAAGTTTTGCTTATATTGAAGGTGAATCACTTATGATGGCACTAAAAGATTTAGCCGTATCATCTGGTTCAGCATGTACTTCTGCAAGTTTAGAGCCGTCTTATGTATTACGAGCACTAGGACTTAATGATGAACTGGCCCATAGCTCAATAAGATTTTCATTTGGTCGATTTAGTACCGAAGAAGAAGTGGATTATGTAATTAAGTTAATTAAAGATTCTATCGGTAAATTAAGAGATCTTTCTCCGCTTTGGGAAATGTTTAAAGATGGTGTTGATTTAACAAAAATTAAATGGTCAGCCCATTAAAAATTAGGAGTGAATTATGGCATACAGTGAAAAAGTCGTCGATCATTATGAAAATCCTCGTAATGTAGGTTCTTTCGATCAAAATGATCCGAATGTTGGAAGTGGTATGGTTGGTGCACCAGCATGTGGCGATGTAATGCGATTACAAATTAAAGTTAATGATGATGGTATTATTGAAGATGCCAAATTTAAAACTTATGGCTGCGGTAGTGCAATTGCCTCAAGTTCATTAGTGACTGAGTGGATTAAAGGTAAATCATTAGATGAAGCTGAGGCAATAAAAAATACTGATATAGCGAAAGAATTAGCTTTACCTCCGGTTAAAATTCACTGTTCAATTTTAGCCGAAGACGCCATCAAAGCAGCAATTGATGATTATAAAACCAAAAAAGGACAACGTTAATGGCAATCACATTAACTGATAGTGCAGCAGATCGAGTTCAGGCCTTTTTAGCTAACAGAGGTAAAGGTGTTGGGCTTCGGTTAGGCGTTAAAACTTCTGGCTGTTCTGGAATGGCTTATGTATTGGAATTTGCTGATATTATTAATGATGATGATAGTGTTTTTGAAGATAAAGATGTCAAAGTTATCGTTGATAAAAAGAGCTTAGTTTATATTGATGGAACAGAGCTTGATTTTGTCAAAGAAGGTCTAAATGAAGGCTTTAAATTCAATAACCCTAACGCTAGCAACGAATGTGGTTGTGGCGAAAGCTTTAATGTTTAATGGGACATGAATTGTGATTAATTACTTTGAATTATTTCAATTACCAATCCAATTACCTATTGATAGTGGTCAGTTAACGGCCAACTATCAACAATTGCAACGTCAATATCATCCCGATAACTTTGCTAATGTAAATGATAATGAAAAAGTGGCCATTGTTCAGAAATCAGCGATGATCAATGATGGTTATCAGACCCTGAAAAATCCGATAAAAGCGGCTGAATATTTTTTGTCTTTGCAAGGTTTTGATGTTGCAACAGAGCAAAATATTATTCATGATGCCGATTTCTTAATGGAACAATTTAGTTTGCGTGAAAAATTGGATGATATTGAAAATCAAAATAATATTGATCTGTTAGATGATTTTCATTCGGAAATTTCGCAACGAAAAAAACAAGTCTATCATCAGCTATTACAACATATATCCCAACAAGATTGGCAAAGCGCAGTTAATCAAATCTATAAAATCCGTTATCTAGCTAGATTGATTGAACAGATCGAAAAGTTACAAGAAAAGCAATTTGCTTTATAATTTAAGATTAAGTAACACATCAATTAGAGATAGATCAAATGGTATTATTACAGATTAGTGAACCGGGACAAACACCAGAACCTCATCAACGTCGATTAGCTATTGGCATAGATCTAGGTACAACTAATTCTTTAGTGGCAACAGTTCGTAGTGGGCAAGCAGAAGTTTTGCCTGATTTAGACGGTAATGCATTATTACCATCTGTTGTGCATTATGGCCTAGACCATGATGATAATATTATTATTACGGTCGGTAAAAATGCTAAAACTAATGCAGCCAATGATCCATTTAATACGGTTAGTTCCGTAAAACGCTTAATGGGAAGGAGCTTAACTGATATTGATAGTTCGCGCTTTCCTTATACTTTTTCACAAACTGATAATGGTGTTCCTTTATTAAATTTACCTAATCAACAAGTTAATCCAGTACAAGTTTCAGCTGAGATTTTGATTGCTTTGGTTGATCGAGCTAAACAAAGCTTAGGTGGTGAGATTGATGGTGCAGTAATAACAGTACCTGCTTATTTTGATGATGCGCAAAGACAAGCAACTAAGGATGCAGCTAAATTAGCCGGATTACATGTTTTAAGATTACTGAATGAGCCAACAGCTGCTGCTATCGCTTATGGCTTAGATTCAGGTAAAGAAGGTGTTATTGCTGTTTATGATTTAGGTGGTGGTACATTTGATATCTCTATTTTACGCCTACATAAAGGTGTATTTGAAGTTTTAGCAACTGGAGGCGATTCAGCACTTGGTGGTGATGATTTTGACCGATTACTTGCTGATTATTTAAAAACACAGTTAGGTTTAAATAACAATTCTGACCCATATATAAACCAGAAAATTATCGATGAGACTGTTAAAATTAAAATTGCACTAAGTCAGCAAGATTCTGCTTTAGTCAATATAGAAGGGCAGTCTTTCACAATAACTCGTAAACAGTTTGAAGACTTAATTGAGCCTCTAGTTAAACGAACATTGGCTGTTTGTCGCCGAGCGTTGAAAGATGCGCAAATTGATTTTGATGAAGTTAGTGAAGTTGTGATGGTCGGTGGTTCAACTCGTGTGCCATTAGTAAGACAATTAGTTGGTCACTATTTCAAAACAGAACCATTAACGTCGATTGATCCTGATAAAGTTGTTGCTATTGGCGCTGCAATTCAAGCTGATATATTGGTTGGCAATAAACCTGATTCAGACATGTTATTGCTGGATGTTATTCCTTTATCATTAGGGATTGAAACTATGGGGGAATTAGTTGAAAAAATTATTCCTCGTAATAGTACAATTCCATGCGCTCGTGCACAAGAGTTTACCACATTTAAAGATGGTCAAACGGCGATGATGATTCATGTTTTGCAAGGTGAACGAGAAAGTGTTGCCGATTGCCGGTCGTTAGCAAAATTTACTTTACGAGGGATCCCTCCTATGCCAGCAGGTGGTGCGCATATTCGAGTTACCTTTCAAGTCGATGCTGATGGTTTATTGAGTGTTACTGCAATGGAAAAATCGACAGGGGTTGAGGCTGCGATTCAAGTTAAACCTTCTTATGGACTGTCTGAACATGAAATTGCTAGCATGATTCAAGATTCAATCAATTACGCAAATCAAGATAAACAACTAAGAAAGCTCGCCGAACAGAAAGTAGAGGCGGCCAGAGTACTTGAAACATTACAATCTGCTCTAGATAAAGATGCTGATTTATTAGATGAAGAAGAACTTAATCTTATCTTGAATGCTAAGCAACAATTGCAACAAGCAACTGAATCTGATGATTGTTCTTTAATTGAGCAGCAAATAAAAATTGTTGATAATGCAACGCAAACTTTTGCTGCTAAACGTATGAATAGATCAATACGTGATGCCTTAACCGGGCATAGCGTTGATGATATTTAACCAATGAGATTATTATGCCTAAAATTACCTTTTTACCAAATGCTGAGCTTTGTCCCGAAGGAAAAACTGTTGAGGCCGAAGAAGGCGAATCAATATTAGATGTCGCTTTGCGCAATGACATCGAAATAGAGCATGCTTGTGAAATGTCTTGTGCATGTTCAACTTGTCATTGTATTGTTCGAAAAGGATTTGACTCACTTGAAGAAAGTGATGAACAAGAAGATGATATGTTAGATAAAGCTTGGGGGGTTGAGCCTCATAGTCGCTTAAGTTGCCAAGCTAGGGTGACCAATGAAGATCTAGAAGTGGAAATTCCAAGATATAGTCTAAATCATGCTAAAGAAGATCATTAATTAGTCGCCTTCATGGCGACATTATTCTGTAAAAACCCCTTTCCTCAAATTTTTCACTTGTGATAATTATCACATTTTATTTACCTAATTTACTTAGCTGCTTTTAACTTGATAATGATTCTGCTATAGCTAGAGACTAAACATATGCTTAAAAATAAACAGGTGTTTATGAATAAAAGAGAAAAGCAGATCCTCACGATTATTCGCAAAGATCTCTTCATCCAACAACAAATGATTGCTGACATGTTAGGCATTATCCGTTCTAGTTTAGCTTGGTTACATTATGAATTTGACTCAAATATGATTATCACTGGATTAACCGGTATTCGTGTGTTTGCAACCGGTGGTCTAGGTGGTGTTCATCGTGGGGCAGAACATACTTTTGATATTTCAGCCGATCTCCAAGAACTTGCGAATATCGGTGTTGCAGTTGTTTGTGCTGATGTTAAATCAATTTTAGATTATGGAATATCCAGGAACATTTGGTGGGTTTATGGTTGCTAATCCTATCACAACAGAATATGCAATGGATGAAGAGTTAATTTTAGCAACAATTGAAAAAACATTAAAAGAATCAGTTGAACAAGGCATTAAAGGTAAAGAAACTACTCCATTTTTATTGGCAAAAGTGGTGGAGTTAACTGGTGGTGATAGTTTAGAAGCAAATATCAATCTTGTCTTTACTAATGCAAAATTAGCTTCTGAAATTACGATGAATTATCGTAATAATAAATAAATTTAATGCAATTAAAAATTGTATTTTGTAATCTAAACTGCTTTTAAATGCTGAAACAGCATTACTATGATTACTGTTCCATTATTAGCTAATCAATTAGATAATTATACACAAGTTTTTATAATTACTCCTTGCATTAGCCGATAAATCCCGTATAATTGTCGCACTTTGTTTGCTGATTATTTCAATAAACAATGCGTAAAAAGATATAGTCTTTATGTCAAAATATTGCATTATATCAACAATATCTCCGATTTGGGGATTACGAAAAGAACGGATTACACTCTCCTGTCAATCGAAACAGGGCAAGAGGAGTAATCTTTTGTTATAACTTTTAAATAGTGGAGCTCTGGTCTCATGTCGAACCAAAGAATCCGTATCCGGTTAAAAGCGTTTGATCATCGTTTGATTGATCAATCAACTGCTGAAATTGTAGAAACTGCGAAGCGCACAGGCGCACAAGTTCGTGGTCCTATTCCATTACCGACACGCAAAGAGCGTTTCACAGTATTGATTTCTCCGCACGTTAATAAAGATGCGCGTGATCAATATGAGATTCGCACTCATAAACGTCTAGTTGATATTGTAGAGCCAACTGAAAAAACAGTTGATGCTTTAATGCGTCTAGATCTTGCTGCCGGTGTTGATGTGCAGATCAGTTTAGGTTAATCCTAAGCTGAATGATTGAGAGGTCGAAACAATGATTGGTTTAATCGGTCGTAAAGTAGGAATGACACGAATCTTCACCGAAGAGGGTGTTTCTATTCCTGTCACCGTAGTTGAAGTTCAAAGCAACCGCGTTACTCAAGTTAAAACACTTGAAAATGACGGTTATCAAGCTATTCAGGTTACTACAGGCAGCAAAAAAGCAAGCCGCGTAAACAAACCTGAAGCAGGTCATTTCGCTAAGGCTGGCGTTGAAGCTGGTCGTGGTCTATGGGAATTCCGTTTTGAAGAAGGCGAATATACTGTAGGTCAAAGCATTAACGTTGATATTTTCACAGACGTTAAAAAAGTTGATGTTACTGGTACATCTAAAGGTAAAGGTTTCGCTGGCGTAACTAAACGTTGGAATTTCCGCACTCAAGATGCTACTCATGGTAACTCTTTGGCACACCGTGGTCATGGCTCTATTGGTCAAAACCAAACTCCAGGTAAAGTGTTCAAAGGTCGTAAAATGGCAGGTCACTTAGGTAATGAACGTGTAACTGTTCAAAACTTAGATATTGTACGTGTTGATGCTGAACGTAACCTTTTATTAATTAAAGGTGCAGTACCAGGCGCGATCAATAGTGACGTAATTGTTAAACCGGCAATCAAGGCTTAACGTCGAGGAGATAGAGATGGAATTAGTAGTAAAAGACGCGCAAGCGCTTTCTGTTTCCGAAACTACCTTCGGACGTGAGTTTAATGAAGCGTTAGTTCACCAAGTAGTTGTTGCTTATGCATCTGCTGCTCGTCAAGGCTCTCGCGCACAAAAAACTCGTGCAGAAATCGCTGGTTCAGGCAAAAAACCATGGCGTCAAAAAGGCACAGGTCGTGCTCGTTCAGGTTCTATTAAGAGCCCAATTTGGCGTAGTGGTGGTGTAACATTTGCAGCAAAACCACAAGATCATAGCCAAAAAGTTAACCGTAAAATGTATCGTGGTGCATTAAAGAGTATTTTCTCTGAATTAGTGCGTCAAGAACGTTTAATCGTGGTTGAAACATTTACTGTTGAAGCACCTAAGACTAAATTATTAACTCAGAAATTAAATGATATGAATCTAAAAGATGTTCTAATCATTACCTCTGAAGTTGATGAAAATCTTTTCTTAGCAGCACGTAACTTATATAAAGTTGATGTGCGTGATGTGGCAGGTATTGATCCAGTTAGTTTGATTGCATTTGACAAAGTGGTTATCACTGTTGATGCCGTTAAACAAGTAGAGGAGATGTTAGCATGATTCGTGAAGAGCGTCTGCTTAAAGTCCTGCGAGCACCACATGTTTCTGAAAAAGCATCTATTTCAATGGAAAAAACAAATACATTAGTATTGAAAGTTGCTAAAGATGCTACTAAGAGAGAGATTAAAGCCGCAGTTGAACAACTATTTGAAGTCAAAGTAGATGACGTTAATACTCTTGTTGTT
This sequence comes from Gilliamella sp. A7, assembly GCF_002142015.1. Taxonomy (NCBI): domain Bacteria; kingdom Pseudomonadati; phylum Pseudomonadota; class Gammaproteobacteria; order Orbales; family Orbaceae; genus Gilliamella; species Gilliamella sp. A7. Next base: position 119,328 of record NZ_NASN01000001.1, on the reverse strand, counting down.
AAAGGCAAAGTAAAACGTCGTGGTCAACAAATCGGTCGCCGTAGCGACTGGAAAAAAGCTTACGTTACTTTAGCAGAAGGTCAAAATTTAGACCTTGCTGGCGTCGCTGAGTAATTCGGAGGAGTAAGAACAATGGCAGTTGTTAAGTGTAAACCTACATCTCCGGGTCGTCGCCACGTTGTTAAAGTGGTTAACCCAGAGTTGCATAAAGGTAAGCCTTATGCACCGTTGCTTGATACAAAAAGCAAAACTGGTGGTCGCAATAATAATGGTCGTATCACTACCCGTCATATCGGTGGTGGTCATAAACAACATTATCGTATTGTCGACTTTAAGCGTAATAAAGATGGTATTCCAGCAGTTGTTGAACGTTTGGAATATGATCCGAACCGTAGTGCAAATATTGCATTGGTTCTATATAAAGACGGTGAACGTCGTTATATTTTAGCGCCTAAAGGCTTAAAAGCAGGTGATCAGATCCAATCTGGTGTTGATGCAGCGATTAAAACAGGTAACTGTTTACCAATGCGCAATATTCCAGTAGGTTCTACCGTGCATAATATTGAAATGAAACCAGGTAAAGGCGGACAACTTGCTCGCTCAGCTGGTAGCTATGTTCAAATCGTTGCTCGTGATGGTGCTTATGTAACATTACGTCTACGTTCAGGTGAAATGCGTAAAGTATTATCTGATTGCCGCGCCACTATTGGTGAAGTGGGTAACTCAGAACATATGCTTCGCGTACTAGGTAAAGCGGGTGCAACGCGTTGGCGTGGTGTTCGTCCTACTGTTCGTGGTACAGCAATGAACCCGGTAGACCATCCACATGGTGGTGGTGAAGGTCGTAACTTTGGTAAACATCCTGTGTCTCCATGGGGTCAAAAAGCCAAAGGATTGAAAACGCGCAGCAACAAACGTACTGATAAGTATATTGTTCGCCGTCGCAATAAGAAATAATTAATATAGAGGATTAGCTATGCCACGTTCTCTCAAGAAGGGTCCTTTTATTGACCTACACTTGCTGAAGAAGGTAGAGAAAGCGGTGGAAAGCGGGGACAAGAAACCAATTCGTACTTGGTCCCGTCGTTCAACGATCTTTCCTAACATGATCGGATTGACCATCGCTGTCCATAATGGTCGTCAGCACGTTCCAGTTTATGTTTCCGACGAAATGGTTGGTCATAAATTGGGTGAATTCGCGCCGACTCGTACTTATCGCGGCCACGCTGCGGATAAGAAAGCTAAGAAGAAATAAGTAGGAGAAAGAGATGGAAACAATTGCAAAGTACCGCCACGCTCGTTCTTCTGCACAAAAAGTTCGCTTAGTTGCAGATCTTGTTCGCGGTAAAAAAGTGTCTCAGGCACTTGATATTTTAACGTACACCAATAAAAAAGCGGCTGTACTTGTTAAAAAAGTATTAGAGTCTGCTATTGCTAATGCAGAGCATAACGATGGTGCTGATATTGATGATCTGAAAGTTGCGAAAATTTTCGTAGACGAAGGCCCAACCATGAAGCGTATTATGCCTCGTGCGAAAGGTCGTGCAGATCGAATTTTGAAGCGTACGAGTCACATCACCGTGATCGTCTCAGATCGCTAGGCTGGAGAATAGCAATGGGTCAAAAAGTAAATCCAAATGGTATCCGACTAGGCATCGTCAAGCCTTGGACATCTACATGGTATTCGGGTACAAAGACATTCGCTGATAATTTAGAAAGTGATTTTAGAGTGCGTGAATTCTTAAATAAAGAATTAGCACAAGCATCAATCTCTAAAATTGTTATCGATCGTTCAGCAGAAACTAACGTTCGCATTACTATTCACACTGCTCGTCCAGGTATTGTGATTGGTAAAAAAGGTGAGGACGTTGAAAAATTACGTAATGCCGTAGCTTCTATTGTCAATAAATACAAAGACAAAAAAGAGAAACGTGATGTTGCAGTACAAATTAATATTGCTGAAGTTCGTAAACCAGAACTAGATGCTAAATTAGTTGCTGACAGTATTACCTCTCAGTTAGAACGCCGTGTTATGTTCCGTCGTGCAATGAAACGTGCGGTACAAAATGCAATGAAGGCGGGTGCTAAAGGTATCAAAGTTGAAGTAAGTGGTCGTTTAGGCGGCGCTGAAATTGCTCGTAGTGAGTGGTATCGTGAAGGTCGCGTACCATTACATACATTAAGAGCGGACATCGACTATGGTTTATCAGAAGCATTGACAACCTATGGTATTATTGGTGTTAAAGTGTGGATCTTCAAAGGTGAGATCCTTGGTGGTATGGCTGCCGTTGAACAAGCAGAAAAACAACCTGCTGCTCAACCGAAAAAGCAGCGCAAAGGCCGAAAACAATAAGGAGCGTCGCTGATGTTACAACCAAAGCGTACAAAATTCCGTAAAGTGCACAAGGGCCGCAATCGTGGTCTTGCTGTGAGTACTGATGTAAGTTTCGGTACATTCGGTCTTAAGGCTGTGGGTCGTGGTCGTTTGACTGCGCGCCAGATCGAAGCAGCACGTCGTGCAATGACTCGTGCAGTTAAGCGTCAAGGTAAAATCTGGATTCGAGTTTTCCCTGATAAACCAATTACTGAAAAACCACTTGAAGTGCGTATGGGTAAAGGTAAGGGTAACGTTGAATACTGGGTTGCTCAGATTCAACCAGGTAAAGTCCTTTATGAAATGGACGGTGTACCGGAAGAAGTTGCTCGTGAAGCATTTGCGTTGGCAGCTGCAAAACTGCCAATTAAAACCACCTTTGTGATTAAGACGGTGATGTAAATGAAAGCAAAAGAGCTACGCGAAAAAAGCGTTGAAGAGTTAAATACTGAACTTCTTAATTTATTACGTGAGCAATTTAACTTACGTATGCAATTAGCTGGAGGTCAGTTAACACAAACTCATATGTTAAAACAAGTGCGTCGTAATATTGCACGAGTTAAAACGTTATTAACTGAGAAGGCGGGTGCGTAATATGACTACTGAAGTAAAAATTCGTACTCAGCAAGGTCGTGTTATTAGCGACAAAATGGATAAATCTATTACTGTAGCTATTGAACGTAAAGTGAAGCATCCGTTATATGGTAAGTTCATTAAACGTACGACTAAATTGCATGTACATGATGAAAACAACGAGTGTGGTATTGGTGATACTGTAGAAATTAAAGAGTGTCGTCCATTATCAAAAACCAAATCTTGGACTCTTGTTCGAATCGTTGAAAAAGCAGTTAGCTAATCTATTTGATTAAAAACTGTACATAATATAATAAACGGCTCACTAGCCGTTTATTTTATGCTATCCATTTCATTTGAGTGGTGTTATACTATGCGCCCTCACGTAAGTGGGTTTTTGGTTGTCTATTCTTATCCATGGTAGTTGAGGTGGATGAAGGTAGATTAGACAATAATTAATTTATACGGAGCATTAAAATGATCCAAGAACAGACTAGGCTCGATGTTGCTGATAACTCTGGCGCACGTAGCGTAATGTGTATCAAGGTTCTCGGTGGATCGCATCGTCGTTATGCAGCGGTAGGTGATATCATCAAAGTTACCATTAAAGAAGCTATTCCACGTGGTAAAGTTAAAAAAGGTGATGTACTTAAAGCTGTGGTGGTGCGCACTCGAAAAGGTGTTCGTCGTCCTGATGGATCTGTCATTCGTTTCGATCGCAATGCTTGTGTTATTTTAAATAATAACAGTGAGCAACCGATTGGTACGCGTATTTTTGGACCGGTCACTCGTGAACTTCGTTCTGAGAAGTTTATGAAGATCATTTCATTAGCACCAGAAGTACTGTAAGGAGCGGGTAATGGCAGCTAAAATCCGTCGAGAAGATGAAGTTATCGTGTTAGCCGGTAAAGATAAAGGTAAACGCGGTAAAGTAAAAAGTGTTTTGTCTACTGGTAAAGTGATTGTTGAAGGTATCAATTTGGTGAAAAAACACCAAAAACCAGTACCTGCATTAAATCAAGAAGGTGGAATTGTTGAGAAAGAGGCGCCAATTAACGTTTCTAACGTGGCAATTTTTAACCTTGATACAGGCAAAGCAGATCGCGTAGGCTTTCGTTTTGAAGACGGTAAAAAAGTCCGTTTTTATAAGTCTACTAATAAATTAATCAATTAAGTAATTTGGAGTGTACGATGGCGAAACTGCATGATTACTACAAAGCACAGGTAGTAAATAAACTGCAAGAACAGTTTGGCTACAAATCTGTCATGCAAGTCCCTCGGATCGAAAAGATCACCTTGAATATGGGTGTGGGTGAAGCAATTACTGATAAGAAATTATTAGATAATGCGGTTGCAGATTTAGCAGCAATCAGTGGTCAAAAACCACTAGTCACTAAAGCACGCAAATCAGTTGCTGGTTTTAAAATCCGTCAAGGGTATCCTATTGGTTGTAAAGTCACTTTACGTGGCGAACGTATGTGGGAATTTTTTGAACGTCTAGTTTATATTGCTCTTCCTCGTACTCGAGATTTTCGTGGTTTAAGCGCAAAATCTTTCGATGGTCGTGGTAACTATAGCATGGGTGTTCGTGAACAAATCGTTTTCCCTGAAATCGATTATGATAAAGTTGATCGTGTTCGTGGTTTAGATATCACTATCACAACAACTGCACAATCTGATGAAGAAGGCCGAGCTTTATTATCTGCCTTTAACTTCCCATTTCGTAAGTAAGGTAGGGCATAATGGCTAAACAATCAATGATTGAACGCGATAAGAAACGCGTAAAGCTAGCAGAAAAATATTTTGCAAAGCGTCAAGAATTAAAAGCGATTATCTCTGATCTTAATGCATCAGATGAAGATCGTTGGAATGCAGTGCTTAAATTGCAAACGCTTCCTCGTGATTCTAGTCCATCACGTCAACGTCGTCGTTGTCGTCAAACCGGTCGTCCTCATGGCGTCCTTCGTAAGTTTGGTTTAAGCCGTATTAAGGTTCGTGAATCAGCCATGCGTGGTGAGATTCCTGGTCTTAAAAAGGCAAGTTGGTAATCAGGGGAGTGTTATAGATGAGCATGCAAGATCCTATAGCAGATATGTTGACCCGCATTCGTAACGGTCAAGCTGCGAATAAAGTTGCAGTCACCATGCCTTCCTCTAAGCTAAAAGTGGCAATTGCCAATGTGCTAAAAGAAGAAGGTTATATCGGGGACTATAAAGTAGTTGGTGACACTAAACCAGAATTGGAAATCACCTTAAAATATTTCCAAGGTAAGGCTGTAGTAGAAAGTATTAAACGTGTTAGCCGTCCAGGTTTACGTATTTATAAACGTAAAGATGAATTACCAAAAGTAATGGCTGGATTAGGTATTGCAGTTGTTTCTACTTCTAAAGGTGTTATGACTGATCGTGCAGCACGCCAAGCAGGTCTTGGTGGTGAAATTATCTGCTACGTAGCGTAAGGGAGAAAAAAATGTCTCGTGTTGCAAAAGCACCTGTCGTTGTTCCTGCTGGCGTAGAGGTAAAACTCAATGATCAGGTAATTACGATTAAAGGTAAAAATGGCGAGTTATCTCGTGAAATAAATAAAGCTGTTGTTATTAATCAAGCAGAAGGCCAAATTACATTTGCGCCTCGTGACGGTTTTGCTGACGCTTGGGCACAAGCAGGTACTGCTCGTGCATTAATTAATGCAATGGTTATTGGTGTTACTGAAGGTTTTACTAAAAAACTTCAGCTAGTTGGTGTCGGTTATCGTGCACAAGTTAAAGGTAATACAATTGGTTTATCTCTTGGTTATTCACATCCAATTGATCATGAATTACCTGCAGGTGTAACAGCTGAATGTCCTTCTCAAACTGAAATCGTTCTGAAAAGTGCTGATAAACAGTTAATTGGACAAGTAGCTGCTGATATCCGTGCTTATCGTCGTCCTGAACCTTATAAAGGTAAAGGTGTTCGTTACGCAGATGAAGTTGTGCGTACTAAAGAAGCTAAGAAAAAGTAAGGTAACACTATGGATAAGAAATCAGCTCGTATCCGTCGTGCAACTAAAGCGCGTCGTAAGATGCAAGAACTACTTGCAACTCGCTTAGTAGTTCACCGTACTCCGCGTCATATTTATGCGCAGATTATCGCACCAAACGGATCAGAAGTACTGGCAGCGGCTTCAACATTAGAAAAAGCTATCAGTGAAAGTTTAAAATACACTGGAAACAAAGATGCAGCAGCAGCAGTTGGTAAAGCAATTGCAGAACGTGCATTAGCGAAAGATATCAAAGAAGTTTCTTTTGATCGTTCAGGTTTCCAATATCATGGTCGAGTTCAGGCGCTAGCAGATGCTGCTCGCGAAGCTGGCCTACAGTTCTAAGGTAGGAGTTAAAGATGTCAAACATCGAAAAACAAGCTGGTGAACTGCAGGAAAAATTAATCGCAGTTAACCGAGTTTCTAAAACCGTAAAAGGTGGTCGTATTTTTAGTTTTTCTGCACTAACAGTGGTTGGTGACGGTAATGGCCGCGTTGGTTTTGGATATGGTAAAGCACGTGAAGTGCCAGCAGCAATCCAAAAAGCAATGGAAAAAGCACGTCGTAATATGATTAATGTTGCGTTAAATAACGATACTTTACAGCATCCAGTTAAAGGTGCTCATACAGGTTCTCGTGTTTATATGCAACCAGCATCAGAAGGTACTGGTATTATCGCCGGTGGTGCAATGCGTGCTGTATTAGAAGTTGCTGGTGTTCGTAACGTTCTAGCTAAAGCATATGGTTCTACTAACCCAATTAACGTGGTTCGTGCGACTATTGATGGCTTAGAAAATATGAAATCTCCAGAAATGGTTGCTGCTAAGCGTGGTAAAACCGTCGAAGAAATTTTGGGGTAATTAGCCATGGCAAAGACAATTAAAATTACACAAACTCGTAGTTCTATTGGCCGTCTACCGAAGCATAAAGCAACGTTAGTTGGTTTAGGATTACGTCGTATTGGTCATACTGTTGAGCGTGAAGATACACCAGCAATTCGCGGTATGGTAAACCAAGTTTATTACATGGTTAAAGTTGAGGAGTAATAGTAATGCGTTTAAATACTTTATCTCCTGCTGAAGGTTCAAAGCATGCATCTAAGCGCGTGGGCCGAGGAATCGGTTCTGGGCTAGGTAAAACTGGTACTCGTGGTATCAAAGGTCAAAAATCACGTTCAGGTGGCGGCGTTCGTCGTGGCTTCGAGGGTGGTCAAATGCCTTTATATCGTCGTTTACCAAAATTTGGTTTTACCTCACGTAAAGCTATGGTAACAGCACAAGTTCGACTTTCTGATTTAATGAAAGTTGAAGGTGATATTGTTGACCTAAATAGCTTGAAAGTTGCTAATGTGATTAATTCACAAATCGAATATGCAAAAATCATGTTATCTGGAGAAGTTACTAAACCAGTAACAGTTCGTGGTATTCGAGTAACTAAAGGTGCTAAAGCTGCAATTGAAGCTGCTGGCGGAAAAATTGAGGAATAATTAGAAAGATGGCAAAGCAACCAGGATTAGATTTTCAAAGCACACGAGGCGGTAGTGGTGAGCTTAAAAGACGTTTATTATTTGTGCTTTTAGCGCTTATTGTTTTCCGTCTTGGTTCTTACGTTCCGGTTCCTGGTATTGATACTAAAGCGTTATCGGACTTACTGGAAAAATCATCTAATGGTATTGTAGGTATGTTCAATATGTTCTCTGGTGGTGCTTTAAGCCGTGCTTCAATTTTTGCTTTAGGGATAATGCCTTATATTTCTTCATCTATTATTGTGCAGTTATTAACGGCAATTAACCCTAAATTAGCAGAATTGAAGAAAGAAGGTGAATCAGGTCGTAAAAAAATCAGCCAGTATACTCGTTATGGCACATTAGCTTTAGCGATTGTACAAGCGGTTGGTATTGCGACTGGTTTACCGAATATTCCTGAGTATAGTCGTGTTGTGATTAACCCAGGATTTTCTTTCTATTTTATTGCATCGATTAGCTTAGTTACTGGCACTATGTTTCTTATGTGGTTGGGTGAGCAAATCACGGAACGCGGTGTAGGTAATGGTATTTCTATCATTATCTTTGCGGGTATTGTGGCAGGTCTTCCTCATGCAATATATGAAACGATTGAACAAGCTCGTTCTGGTTCATTGCATCCGATTTTATTATTAGTAGTCGCAGCATTAGTGGTTGGTGTGACTTACTTTGTTGTTTTTGTTGAACGTGGTCAACGACGTATCGTTGTCAATTACGCGCAAAGACAACAAGGTCGCCGTGTGTATGCTGCACAAAGCACACATTTACCATTAAAAATTAATATGGCGGGTGTTATTCCTGCTATATTTGCTTCAACAATTGTTATGTTACCATCAATGATGGCTTCTTGGTTCCAAGGAAACGGTGAGGGATGGAGATATATTTTTCTTCTTATCGGACAATATTTCTCTCATGATCAACCGTTATACATAATCTTTTTTGCTGTCGCGATTATTTTCTTCTGTTTCTTCTATACGGCATTGGTTTTCAATCCTAGAGAAACAGCAGATCAGTTAAAAAAATCTGGTGCATTTATTCCAGGTATCCGTCCAGGTGAACAAACATCGAAGTATATTGACAAAGTAATGACACGTTTAACGCTAATTGGCGCTATTTACATTACTCTTGTATGTTTGGTACCAATGTTTATGACAAGTGCGATGAAAGTTCCAGTTCAATTTGGTGGAACATCATTATTAATTGTAGTTGTTGTAATCATGGATTTTATGGCACAAGTACAGACTTTAATGATGCCAAATCGTTATGAGTCAGTGTTAAAGAAAGCGAATCTTAAAGGCTACGGCCGATAAGTTAGCCAGAAGTTACGGAGAAAAAAATGAAAGTTCGTGCTTCAGTCAAGAAATTATGCAGAAATTGTAAAATCATCAAACGCAATGGCATCGTTCGTGTTATTTGCATTGAAGGTAAACATAAACAACGTCAAGGTTAATATCACTTAACTGTAAAGTTGAACTTTTGCATATTTTACTTGCCAAAGTATAGTAAAGCTGGCTAGAATAGCCAGCCTAAAAAATTTTTTTGTAGATCCATCGTTTGAGTATCCTGAAAACGGGCTTTTCAGTATGGTGGATCTGCTGAACATTAACAATAAAGGAGTGCATAGTGGCCCGTATAGCAGGCATTAACATTCCTGATCAACAACATGCTGTGATTGCGTTACAAGCAATTTATGGTATCGGTAGTACTCGTGCAAAGACAATTTGTGCTGAAGCGGGTATTCCTGAAAATGTTAAGATCAGAGAACTATCTGAAGATCAGATTGAACAGTTACGCGAACAAGTCGCTAAATTCACTGTTGAAGGTGATTTACGTCGTGAAGTAACTATGAGTATCAAGCGTTTATTAGACCTTGGTTGTTATCGTGGTGTGCGTCATCGTCGTGGACTTCCTGTCCGTGGTCAACGCACTAAGACTAACGCTCGTACCCGTAAGGGACCGCGTAAGCCAATCAAGAAATAATTGAGGTGATAATAAATGGCAAAGACACCTGTTCGTACACGTAAACGTGTTAAAAAGCAAGTTTCTGATGGTATAGCTCATATTCATGCATCATTTAACAATACAATCGTAACAATTACCGATCGTCAAGGTAATGCGTTGGGTTGGGCAACCGCTGGTGGTTCTGGTTTCCGCGGCTCTCGTAAATCAACTCCTTTTGCAGCTCAAGTAGCAGCAGAACGTTGTGCCGAAGCTGTAAAAGACTACGGAATTAAGAATCTGGAAGTTATGGTTAAAGGACCTGGTCCTGGTCGTGAGTCAACAATTCGTGCATTAAATGCAGCGGGTTATCGCATCACTAATATTACTGATGTAACTCCGATTCCTCATAACGGTTGTCGTCCACCAAAGAAACGTCGTGTTTAATTTTTTATTAAACATTGAATGTTTATAGGATTATTGGAGAAAAAAAATGGCAAGATATTTGGGACCAAAGCTCAAATTAAGTCGTCGTGAAGGTACAGATTTATTCCTTAAGTCTGGCGTCCGAGCGGTTGATAGTAAATGTAAGTTAGAACAAGCTCCTGGACAACATGGTGCGCGTAAACCGCGTTTATCAGATTATGGTGTTCAGTTACGCGAAAAACAAAAAGTTAGACGTATTTATGGAATTCTAGAGCGTCAATTCCGTAATTACTACAAAAATGCAGCACGTATTAAAGGTAATACTGGTGAAAACCTACTTGCTCTTTTAGAACGTCGCTTAGATAACGTTGTTTATCGTATGGGATTTGGTGCAACTCGCGCTGAAGCTCGTCAATTAGTTAGTCATAAAGCTGTTCTTGTTAATGGTCACGTTGTGAACATCGCATCTTATCAAGTTTCACCTGAAGATGTTATTAGTGTTCGCGAAAAATCAAAAAAACAAGCACGTATTAAAGCCGCTTTAGAGTTAGCTGAACAACGTGAAAAACCAACATGGTTAGAAGTTGATGCTAGCAAAATGGAAGGTGTATTTAAACGCTTACCAGAACGTTCAGATTTATCTGCTGACATCAACGAACATTTGATCGTCGAACTTTACTCTAAGTAAAGTTTAGCACTTAAGAGAGGACATAATGCAGGGTTCTGTAACAGAGTTTTTAAAACCTCACCTAGTTGACGTTGTTCAATACAGCCCAACTCATGCGAAAGTGACTTTAGAGCCACTTGAGCGTGGTTTTGGACATACTTTAGGTAATGCACTACGCCGCATTTTATTATCATCTATGCCGGGATATGCAGTGACCGAAGTTGAAATTGACGGTGTTCTGCATGAGTATAGTACTAAAGAAGGCGTTCAAGAAGATGTGCTTGATATTCTGCTTAATTTGAAAAAATTAGCGGTTCGTGTACATACCAAAGATGATGTTATGCTGACTTTAAATAAATCAGGCGTTGGTGCTGTAACTGCATCAGATATCACTCATGATGGTGATGTTGAAATTGTTAATCCTGATTTAGTAATTTGTCATCTTACTGATGCCAATGCTTCAATTAGTATGCGTATTCGTGTACAACGAGGACGTGGTTATGTCCCTGCTTCTGCTCGAGTTAAGTCAGAAGATGAAGAACGACCTATCGGTCGTCTATTAGTTGATGCATGTTATAGTCCAGTTGAGCGTATTGCCTATTCTGTCGATGCTGCTCGTGTGGAACAACGTACTGACCTAGATAAACTTGTTATCGATATGGAAACCAATGGTACTATCGATCCAGAAGAATCTATTCGTCGTGCATCTACTATTTTGGCTGAACAACTTGAAGCTTTTGTTGATTTACGTGATGTACGTCAACCAGAAGTCAAAGAAGATAAACCGGAATTTGATCCAATTCTTTTACGTCCAGTAGATGATTTGGAATTAACTGTTCGGTCTGCTAATTGCTTAAAAGCAGAAGCAGTTCATTATATTGGTGATTTAGTGCAACGTACCGAAGTTGAGTTACTTAAAACCCCTAATCTTGGTAAAAAATCTCTTACCGAAATTAAGGATGTGCTCGCATCTCGTGGTTTATCTTTAGGCATGCGTCTTGAGAATTGGCCACCAGCAAGTATTGTTGAAGACTAAGATAAAATTTATATAAGAAGGATAAAGTTATGCGCCATCGTAAAAGTGGTCGTCAACTGAACCGAAATAGCAGCCATCGTCAAGCGATGTTTCGTAATATGACAAGTTCATTAGTTGAACATGAAATTATCAAAACAACATTGCCTAAAGCAAAAGAGTTGCGTCGTGTCGTTGAGCCGTTAATTACGCTAGCTAAAAGCGATAGCGTAGCTAATCGCCGTCTGGCTTTCGCTCGTATCCGTGATAAAGATACAGTAAAAAAATTATTTTCTGATTTAGGCCCACGTTTTGCTACCCGTCCAGGTGGTTATGTTCGCATTTTAAAATGTGGTTTCCGTGATGGAGATAATGCTCCAATGGCTTATATTGAATTAGTTGATCGCCCTGCAGTAGAAGCAGAAGTGGCAGCTGAATAAATAATTAAAGCTTAAATTAAAACCGGCTATTTAGCCGGTTTTTTATTATCTAGATATTACCAATTTGGTTAATTTTATTTACTTACACTATATAAATCATCTTATCTACTTTTTTCAGAATTTAGTATAAATTATTGTCGATATTTACTCAGTTAAATCTTAATGTTCAAATTAGCAATCTAATGTTAAGTAAACTAGTAGCAATATGATAGACGTTAAACAGAATGGTGAATGGATTTTAGTGTTAGTTACTATTTTGCCGTAGTTGGTTGAATTTCTTCAAAAGACGCAATTTTAGAATGCCTCCTTTAGTTTTTATGCGATTAAGATTTCTCTCTTCCTGTATTATTTTATTTTCGGTCTGTTTAAGTACTTAACAATGAATCAATTTGACAAATGTACCAAGAGCAATAATAACTGGCTGTTTACCAATCAACTAATGTCATTTTATGGATATTAGCAATAAGTATTGGAGCGCAATTAGGTGAAGGCTCTTTAATTATGATTTTATCGATATTAATATCACCAATTTTGGTTGGTTCTTTTTTAAAGAAAAGCCATTAGTTATATTTTGGCTCTTATTACCGATTCTTGTTGGCTTTGATTTTTGTCTTTATCAAATAATTGATCTTTAAGCATCAATCAACTCTGATTTTTAATTTCTGCACTAGCTTAAGCAATATCTTTTGTTTTTGATAGTTGATTAGTTCAAAAAACAGCAATTTTGCCGTTAATTTGTATACAAATCCTTTTTACTGGTACAGCAAGCCTAATTATTTCTGTATTTGCCAAAAGTTGGCCGACAAGCATCAGTTTAATTACTTTAATATGGTTTATCGTTAGTATTTTTATTGCTACAATTTTTACGATTTGTTTTGTAATTTGTTGGAAAGAAATACGTCCCTGTAAGCAATGCAAAAATAATCATGATTTTAGAGCCTGTATTTACAACTTTAACTGGCGTGTTTCCATACCATGGGTAAATAAAGTAGTAACTTATTGGCTTTAATTTCTCTGCTTTCTTACCAGGGGGGATTCCGTGAAAAGTAGCACTTGAGTTCCTAGAATTATTAAATTCGGATTTAATAATGAGGCGGTGGTGTTTCTTCTGATAAGTTAGCAATATTTGAGGCTTGCGTAGCCTGTAATTTTTGTGATAACAATATTAGTTGTTCTTTAAGTTTGCTAATGTCTGTTTGAAGATTAACAACCATTTGATTGAGTTCTTCGATGGTCATTTCTTGAAATGCGACTTTAGTCTCTAATAATTCCAGTTGTTGGTTCATAGTATATTCATTAATTGCTAAGTAATTTTATATTGTAAGTAAAAGTAATTATAAAATCCATCCTCGTTCTGCAAAAGAAACATACTCACCTTTACCTATTACAAGGTGATCAACTATACGTACATCAATCAATTCACAAACTTGTTCAATTTTTTTTGTTAATATACGGTCAGCTTGGCTTGGTTCGGCTAATCCAGATGGATGATTATGAGCTAAAATTAATGCAGCTGCATTATATTGTAATGCCCGTCTAGCAACTTCTCTTGGATGAACTTCTACGCAGTTATAGGTTCCAACAAACATTTCTTCAGATGTAATGACATGATGTTGGTTATCTAAAAATATCACCATAAAGATTTCACGATCTTTATCCATTAAGCGGCTAGCGAGGTAATGATGGGTTAAGCTTGGTGAGGTTAGGTAACTTTCATGGCTTATTTTAACTTTTAAATAACGATTAGAAAGTTCAACTACTGCTTTTAACTGTGTATATTTTGCGGTTCCAAGACCTTGCTTTTTACAAAATTCATCGTGGCTGGCATTGATTAAATGATAAAATGAGCCAAATTCATTTAATAATTTTTGTGACAAATCTAAGACTGGTAAATTCTTTATTCCTGTGCGTAAAAAAAGGGCCAGTAATTCAGCATCGGATAGTGTTTCGACACCAAATAGTAATAATTTTTCACGAGGCATTAAAGTAGGGGTTTGTGCTGGCATAATCGAGTTATTGTTATTAACGAAAATGTGATTATTGTTTATGCTGTGAAAAATAATAAGTAGAGAAATTGAAAATTGTGAACTAACTCGCAATAATGAGATTATTTTTACGCTAAATAAAAAAGCGCTAACAAGCGCTTTTTAACTGATTATCTATTCGAAAATTAATGACAGCCACAGCCGCCGTGTCCACCGCCACAACAACCGCTTTCTTCTTCATCTTCATCATGGTCATGTCCACCACAACCACAGCCACCATGTCCATGGTCGTGACCATGAGCACCATGAATATGTCCGTGTGATATTTCATCTGGAGTTGCTTCACGAATTGCTAATACTTCAACATTGAAATTTAGATCTTGACCTGCCAACATATGATTACCATCGATAGTTACACTATCACCATCGATTGCAGTTATTTCAACAGGTAAAGATCCTTGATCTGTATCTGCAAAAAAACGCATTCCGACTTCAAGTTCTTCGACACCAACAAAAACGTCACGTGGTACATTTTGTACTAGTGCATCATTAAAATCACCATAAGGATTAACTAATTCAACGTCAAATTTATCACCCACCTGATGGCCTTCTAAGGCATTTTCAAGGTCTTGTAATAAGTTTCCTGCACCATGTAGATATTCAAGTGGCGCAACTGTTGTTGCTTCATCAACTAAAACACCATCTTTAGTACGAACTTGATATGCTAAACTTACCACTGTGTTTTTTGCTATTTTCATGTTTTCTCCAACAAACTGTTATTGAGCAAATAGTGTTAGATTTTAACGGAAAAAAATCGATCTGTATGCTATTTTCTTTGCATTTTAACAAGTTTTGCTAATGTTATATTTTTTAACTGATTTTGCTTTAAATGATAATTTTTAATTGATAAATAATAGTTGGATAGCTAGTTGAAATCAATTAAGCTGATAGAGTGAATTTTACACAGTACTTTATTGTAGCTAATATTAAATTATTGCTAATGACTAAAAATAGTGAAGAAAGGGGATTTTATGTTGAAAGTTAATGATTATTTTGAAGGTAAAGTAAAATCTATCGGTTTTGAAAATGGTTCTACCGGTAAAGTCTCTGTTGGTGTGATGTTACCAGGTGAATATATTTTTAATACTGATAATCCAGAGGAAATGACCGTCATAACCGGTTCACTTAAAGTGTTATTGCCTATGGCAAATGATTGGCAAATATTTGAAGCTGGTCAAGTTTTTCATATTGCTAAAGAAAGCAAATTCGATGTTCAGGTATCAGAACCAACCGCTTATTTGTGTCGTTACCTAGCAAAATAACCATTAGCTAATTAAGTTATAGTTATTAAAGATACACTAATGTGTTACAAATAATATTATTAAATTAACCATTAGATTCGCTCGTGTAAAATTGGTTTATATTTTATTTGGGCAATGATAATTTTTTAGATTCTTAAGGTTCTATAAAATAAATATAATGGTTATTAAATCATCATTATTGCAATTAATTGTTAAAAGCGATAGATAATTTTTAAAATTAAGATGCTGAGCTTTTGATTTAGATTAACAGATATAGTATGAAATTACAGATAAAATGGATTAGTAAAAATTTTATATTTTGAATTAGACAGTAATATTAATTTACTCTATACAAAAGTTTTATTATTTAGAGGTTAAGATACAAAATATCATGGTAATAAATCAAAAAATAAGGTGTCAGAATAAATAACTGACACCTTGCTTGCATATCAAGTTGATATTATTTAAGTTCTAATTCATTCATAGCTGCGATGCTAAATCCACCATCTACATGAATGACTTCACCAGTAATACCTGATGATAGGTTCGAACATAAGAATGCTGCTGAATTACCCACATCTTCGATAGTTACTGTACGACGAATAGGGGTAACTGATTCACAATGTGATAACATCTTTTTAAAATCTTTAATACCTGATGCAGCTAAAGTACGAATAGGACCAGCTGAAATCGCATTTACACGTATACCTTCAGGTCCCATTGCATTTGCCATATAACGTACATTTGCTTCTAAAGATGCTTTAGCAAGACCCATAACATTATAGTTAGGAATTGCACGTTCAGCACCTAGGTAAGAAAGAGTAACTAATGCTGAATCGGGATTAAGCATTGAACGACAAGCTTTAGCCATAGCTACAAAGCTATAAGAGCTGATATCGTGGGCAATAGCAAAACCTTCACGAGTTACCGCATTAACATAATCACCATCTAATTGATCTCCTGGCGCAAACGCAATAGCATGTACAAAACCATCAAATTTGTCCCATGTTTTTGCTAGCTCAGTAAATAACGATGTGATGCTGTCATCATGTGCTACATCACAAGGTAAAACGATATTAGAATTAAAATCAGCAGCAAACTCTTCAACACGGCTTTTTAATTTCTCGCTTTGATAAGTAAAGGCTAATTCTGCGCCTTCTCGATGCATTGCTTTTGCAATACCATAAGCGATAGAACGGTTGCTTGCAACGCCGGTAACCAGAATGCGTTTACCTGTTAAAAATCCCATAAATTATTCCTCTAATATTTTCACTATATAGTCTAGAATGCTGATGATTATATGTTGATATAGTTAACTTCGCTACTATAAATTTATTTTTTAATTGGTTATTTGCTTTTTTTATTTTAGTCGCAAATAGTTATAGTTAATTTGAATCGTAATTGACAATTATTGTTTATGATAAGGTAAGCCATAAACTATTTTAATATATTACAGGGCATTGCCCTGTAATAAGTTTGGTTATTTTTTCGGTAATAATGTAAATATTTTAGGGTTTTGACCTATCAATTTTTGCGCAAGTTCGTTGACGGTTTCTAATGAAATATCTTCAACTTGTGTTAATTGTTGATTTAATTGTACAAAATTACCATCATCTGTTGCTGTTTGAGCGATGGCAGTACTCCAATATTGGGCACTTTTTTGTTGTTCTTTATAATCTTCTTTCCATGCTTTTTTCGCTATGCTGAGCTCTTGAAGATTAATACCATGTGAACGAATATTATCCATAACTTGATTAACTAAAGATTTAATTTCATTGACCCGTTTAGGATCGGTGGTGAAATTAAGCCTAGCAAGGTAGTAAGATTCTGGTCGCTTGATTATCTGCTCTGAAAAAATAATAGTATAAACACCAGAGTTTTGTTCTCGAATAGCAGTATGTAAGCGAGCATTTACAACTTTATCAAGTAAATTTAAAGCAAGTTGATTGTTTTGACTCCAATCTGCTTTAGTTGTATACAATAGACTTACCATTGCTTTATCACTGGTGCCATGTGGATAATTAAATTGCATTGGCTTGTTAATTGGCGTGATATGATTGTTATGCCAATGTAACTTAGTGGAATTACCGTTAATCCCTGCAAGCCATTTTACAGTTAATGCTTTTAGTTGCTTTGTATCTACATTACCAGAAATCGTTAAAACCATCGAATTTGGTGATGAGTAGAGCATTTGATAAGTCGATTGTAATTGTGTGCTAGTAAAGTGACGCCATGCACCATTTGGATCAACCATTAAACGTTGACTATTATTAAATGTATTTTTATGGATAAAATCTAAAAATTTTCTTTCTACTGGTAATTTATTTTGCATCAACACAGCATTTTGCTGTGCTAATGACAATTTTTGTGAATTAAATTGTGGCGCTGTTAATTTTAAATAGAGTATAGAAAATAACGATTCTAATTGATCATCGGTTGTACTACCTTGAAAACCATGATGTAGAAGCTCAGCATAAGGTTTTAATTCTCCATATTGCCGTAATTCTTTACTGCTATAATTGCCATAACCGCTGAGTTCAGCTAATTGCTGAGACCAAGTTACTGCTCCTAATTGTGAATTAGCATCTAATGATTGACCGCCTGGAATTCTTAAATTGATTTGGATATTATCAGTTAATTTTTGATTTGGGTATACAATAACCCTCATACCATTATTAAGAATCCACTCTTCGCTATCAAGCTCTTTTAATGTATTTGTTTTAACGATAGTACCCTGTACTGGAGGTGCAATGATTAAGGGTTTATTTTGAGTTTGATAAGTAAATTCACTCAGTTGAGTATCATCTTTATGTCGAGTTGCTTTCCATAATGCAACAATAGCACTTTGCGATATTATTTTTTTATCGTTATCAGGTCCGATAATTGCAACGCGTAAGTGACTCTGCTCTAAACGACGAGAAATAACTTGTTTAAGCTTTTCCGGTGTTATTTGATTAATAATTGATTGTGTTATAGCTAATTGCTGTTTTTTATTTATCATCGGCATTTGGTATTCGACTGCCGTGGTTAAGCGTTCAGCTAATTGGTTATTACGGTAATTATTTTCACTTGCTGCTTGTTGTGATAATTTGGTTAATATCTGTTTAGTGGCCTGTTCGTACTCTTTTTTAGATACAGGCATTATCGCTAATCGTTGCAGCTCATCAAACATTAATTGTAGCGTTTCTTGATAATGATTTTGATTTGGAATAGCAAATAGTAGGTATTGTATTCTTTTTTCATCTAATAAAACACTTTGCTCTTTCACTTGAGCTAGTTGCAATTTTTGATTTTCAGTAATCAATTGCAGGCGTTTATTTAGAATAGATAGCCAAATTTGATCTACAATATCATCAGTCATTCCTTGTGAAGTATTTAATGGTGCAATAGCATCGCGTTGCAGCATAATTTGGATCAATCGTTGCCCTTGCTCTGCATCAAATATCATTTTAACTAGCGGAGTTGGCTGAGAAGAAAATTGTCGTAAAGATGGTATATCTATTGGTGAGTTTCCTTTATCTGCAACACCAAAATATTTGTTTATCTCTTGGCGTATAGATTGTTCATTAAATTGGCCAATTACAATTAAGCTCATTCTTTGTGGTTGATACCATTTTTGATAAAAAGCTTTAGCTTCTTCAACCGGACTATTTTTGATTATAGATAACGATCCAATAGGTGAGCTATTAGCGTATAAACTTCCTTGGTAACGTAATTGATCGAGTTGTTCATTAATTCGATAAGCAACACCTTGTCGTAAGCGCCACTCTTCGACAATTACATTGCGTTCCTGATTAAAATCAGCAGGATCAAATGAGATATTATAAGCCCAGTCCGCCATTACCTGTAGACCCGTTTGAATGGCTTGTGGATTGGTTGGTAATGATAATTTATATATTGTAGAGTTAAAACTAGTAACGGCATTAATATGCGCTCCAAATGTTATGCCATATTTTTCTAACTGTTTCCGGCTTGATTGGTTAGGGAAGTTTTTTGTACCTTTAAATGCCATATGTTCAACAAAATGTGCTAGCCCTTTTTGCTGTTCTGTTTCTTGCACTGAGCCACTATGGATAACTAATCTTAATTCAGCGCTATCACTCTGTTTTGGCATTAAAATTACTGTTAAACCATTATCCAATTGATAACGTTTTATCATGGGATCTTGTGGAAGTGATGTGCTTTGTACACAGGCGGTTAGTACAAATAAAACACAACAAACAATCAAATTTTTCATTTTTCGTCCTATAAAAATACTTTAGATATTGTGATCTATATAAATATCTACAATGTTTTATTAATATTAATTACTTGGTTAACTAATGGCTCTAATTCATTTTGATGTGAAACTAATACTATCGCACTATGTGTTAATGTTTTTTTTAAGCGATCTATCATGATTATTGCACTGTCAACATCTAGCCATGATGTAATTTCATCAAGTAATAATAAATCAGGTTTATTCAGGTATAACCTAGCAAATAATAATCGTTGTTTTTCACCACCAGATAATCTTGTTTCCCAATTATCTTCTTTTTCAAGCTCATGATTTAGCTCAGTTAATCCTGCAAACTCTAATGCTTTTTCTAATTCATTTTGATTATAAACATTGGCATGTTGTGGATAACTTATTAAATCAGCTAATTTGCCAAAACCAATATAACTTTTTTGCGGTAACCAAATATAGTTATCTGTTCGATTTATCGATCCAGAAAAATGAGGCCAAAATCCAGCTAAACTTTTTAATAATGTTGATTTACCACTTCCTGACACACCTTTTATTAGTAATGATTGTCCTGCTTTTAATTGGCAAGAGATGGAAACTAAAGGTAAATTATTAGTATTCATGACTTGTAAATTAGCTACCTTTAATAGGTAGTTAGATTCTAAATCATCATTTTTTATATTAGGTTCAATTGGTTCTTCTAGTAATATGACAAAATTATAAAGTCTTGTTACTGTTGCTTGCCATACTGCGATATCTTTATAACTGAAAATAAACCAGCTTAATGCACTATTGAGTTGAGTAAATGCCATCCTAATTTGCATCAATCCACCTAATTGGATTGCACCGCTAATAAATTTAGGTAAAGCAAAAAATATTGGAGCCAATGATGAGATGTGGCTAAAGCCATTGACGAAAAACAATAAGTTTCGTTCTTTATTGATCAACTGGTACCAATTGCGGATGATAGCTGAAAAATGGTGTTGTAGTTTTGTTTGTTCTTGCTCCTGTGCATGCTGCCCAGCAATGTTATCACTATTATCGCGACATCGAATTAGGGCACTACGATAGTTTGCTTCATTTTTTTGTTTTTCAACATTAATACCATGTAGTTTTCTACCAATTAAATGGGTAAGTAATATACCAAAAGTAACGTATAAAAGGCAGACGAAAAACATATAACCAGGTATGGTTATTGTGATGTCAAACAAGTTGAATGAAATTGATCCTGATAAATTCCATAGGATCATTGAAAACGAAACAAAAGTGAATGTTGATGTTAAAAAAGAAATGAGTAGACCTAATGATTGCGAAATTAATAGATGTATATCTTCAGCAATACGTTGATCTGGATTATCAGGTTCAAGTTGTCGATTTTGTAAATGGTAATGCTGCCCATTTTTAGACAGCCATTTTTGGGTAATATGCACTGTCATCCAATTACGCCATTTTATTAATAATTTTTTTCTTAAATAATCAGCATAAACAACTAATAAAATGAGAATGGCAATCAATAGAATGAATTGTAATAATAAACTGTAAATAGTAGTACTATCAAGACGTTGTAAAGCATCAAAGAACTTACCATTCCATTCATTGATTAAGACATTAAACCAGATTGATGTTAAACTCAATCCAATAGTAACAATTAGTAATAACCAAGCGACCATTGATTGTGATGATCGCCAAAAAGGTTTAACTAAAAAATAAAATTGTTTTAACTTGCTCACGATCTTATTATTTCTATTAAGTTACTTAAAAAACACAATGATAAATGATGGTAGACTAGAAATCATAGCCGATTTGCATCCAAAATTGGCGACCTATATCATAAGAATTTAAGATAATAGGGTTGCCATTAGCGTCAACACCATAATTATATCGATCAGTTACATTGCGTTTATTTAATAAATTATTGACTTCCAATGACATATTCGCACCATAAGCAAAACTCGGTTTCCATAGCATTTTTACATCCCAACGAAATGTACTACCAAAATCTTCACGATCATAACGTGCTAATTGGCCTTTGTCTGGATCCCATTTGTATGAGCTTTCATATCTCACAGCTTGAGAGCGTTGAGCATGCCATTGGAACTGATTATAAATTGACAGATCATAATCAGGAAACGCAGTCGTAAGCTCTAAATTAAATCTTAATGGAAGATTAAAATCAGTTGCTGGTAATTTGGACGCTTTAATAACTTTCCCATTATAATAAACATAATCTTTATTAATTCTTCTTCCGGCAGCATCATAATGAGCATAACCTACTTTTGGTGTATTACTCTGATTTTTTTCCCAGATAATCGATGCTTTTAAGGTATTTTCAGTTGTAGCAATTTTCCATTTTTCGGGATTAGTTACACTAATAGCAAAACTGTTATGTTCACTTTTACCTGTATTGTCAAATGTGCGTACCGAAGATCTAGCATATTTAGGTTTACTGACTACTTCGTCACGGCTATTACGGTGTACATATTCAAATTTCCACAGTGTATCAAGAATTTTTTGTTCAATACCAAAGTTAATTTCATCACTGTAAGGTGTAGAAAGATGATTTAAACCTTCAAAATCAGTTTTGTTTGTCCAATTATCACCAATGACATCACCTGGCTTACATTTGTCGTGGTTACAGTTATATAATCCACCATTTTGTGCACCATATAATGCATAGCCCATCATTGTTCTACCGTAATAGCGGTTATAACCAGCAATTAAATTAGTCTGTTTAGTACCAAATAGATCATAGGTTGTCGCTATTCGTGGAGCGACATTATAATTTTTCACAAAATTATCGTAGTCAACCCGTATTCCTGGTTGTAAGGTTAAGCGGTGATAGGTGATAGTATCGTCAGCATAAAGTGCGTAGTTTTTATAATCTGCACTATAAGTTCCTTTCTTGAAGGCATTGATCATCCAATTCTTCCAAACATCATTATAATTAACAAAGTTATATCTAAAAAAGTCTTTATTACGGATATAAGATGCGTTTGTTTTTTTGAATTCAAATCCAGATTTTGGTTGATGTAATGTGTTACCCCAATTAATCGGCGTAAATGTGAATTTACCTTTTAATTCGGTATTTTTTTGTTTAGTTTTTAAATCACCAATACCACCAGATTGTTTTTCAAAGTTTTCATCTGGTTCCATCCAATTTTCATAACGATAAGAAACATAATATTTTTGGTCATCTTTACGTTTATCTTCTAATACCTGGTAACCGGTAGTTAATTCTAATTCACCTAAATCTTGTTGCGAAGTTAACTGTAATGATGAGCCAATGCCAGTATGGTTAGTTTTAAATCCAGAATTAGCAACATTGGCAGAAAATGAATAGTCCTGGTAATTAGAATAATTTACTGACCAATCTAAATAGGTATTATCCGTCATATACCAACTAAATTTAGATAAGTAGTTATTGGATGTTCGTGTTTGATCTTTATAGCCACCAGCAGCGTCAATAGCTGCAATTTTGTTTGATGAGTCTAGAATAATTGCTTCACCGCGATAAGCGTAAGATGAAATATCTGATTCTTTTCGAGAAGCGGAGAAAACAAAACCTAAATTATCAGTGATACCAGATTCAAACCATCCGCCAAAGTTTTCTTTTTTATAATGTGGTTGAAAACGATTTGGTCGGTTTGAAGTATTTTGTGTAGGACTAAAATCAACACGTTTATCGGTATGTATTTTATTCCAAGCTGAACGAGTAGTATTGTAGTAAACACTACCTCCTGTAGTATATTTCCAACGACGTCCGGTAACATCAATAACACCGCCAGTAAATCCACCATATTCCACAGGAATGTTCTTATCATAAACTTTAACATTATCGATTAAACGACTGTCAATATATAGACCTTGCTCATCAGAATTAATACGTGTAGCCGTAATATCATCATTAGGATTTGACGGATCAATATCGTTGTTAAAACTAATGCCATCTAGCATAAAATTATTTTGATAGCTTGATGCGCCATGAATTGTAACTTTAGAGGGTTTGATTTCCCCTTGTTGATTGCCATTATTGCTACTATTTGATACTTGAATTGACGGTAATGTTTTTAAAATATCGGTAATATTGCCGTTACCCATTGTACCGGTACGAATTTCTTCTGATGTAATAAGTTCTGGTTGTGATGCTATAGGATTGGAGTTAAATTTTGCCTTTACAACCATAACCTCTTTTTTATTATCCTCTTTATTTTCTTCAGTTAGTGCTTCTTTGTTATCTTGATGTTTTTTTTCATCTTTAACATCTTCGGCTTGAGTGTAAATTGGAAATAATAAACAACAGAGGATTGAGTAGATTTGATAAGGTTTACACATGATAAATTTAATGATAACTAATTTAAATAAGAATGGATCTTATTATCATTATCATTTAAATCAATTTAATTTGACAGAAATGTGACATATATCACATTTTTTATGCATAACTATGTATTATGTCTTTATTAAATAAAAGTTTTTAAAAAAAGTTGTTGAATCACCTAATAGTTGACTATAATAGTCAACTATTAGGTGATTTTATTAATGGTATTGAGATGAAAAATTTAGTTTGTTATAAAACGTTGCCTATTTGGGATGTTAATACTTTACCAACTTTGTTTCGCGAAAAGCATAATACACAAATAGGTACATGGGCGAAATTAAACATTATTAAAGGTTATGTGAATTTTGATATGTTAACTGAACAGGGAGATATTATCTCTCAACATATTTTCGATATTGATCATCAACCTCCATTTATTTTGCCTCAACAATGGCATCGAATTGCGCAAGTATCTGATGATCTAAAGTGTCAACTGGCTTTTTATTGTAAACCTAAAGATTATACCCAGAAAAAATATCAAATGACGAAAACGCATTCTGATGTGTTAGATGTTTGTCAAATTATTCAAGCAGGAAAAGCTTTAGATTTAGGGTGTGGTTCTGGTCGTAATTCACTTTTTTTGCAGCTACTTGGCTTTGATGTTGATGCTGTTGACAAATCGGAGATGAGTATCAGTAATTTACAACAAATTATTGCCAATGATGATCTATCTCATATCAAGGCATCTATTTATGATATAAACCAAGCTAATCTTAAAGGTAATTACGATTTAATTATTTCAACAGTTGTAATGATGTTTCTACAACCAGATCGAATTCCTGATATTATTGATAATATGCAAACTATAACCAAAACGGGCGGTTATAATTTAATTGTATGTGCCATGTCAACAGACGATTTTCCTTGTTCAGTCGGGTTTTCATTTACGTTTAAAGAGAATGAATTACGTAATTATTATCAAGATTGGGATATTCTAAAATATAATGAAGATGTTGGTGAATTGCATAAGACGGATATTAATGGTAATCGGATAAAGCTTCGTTTTGCGACTTTACTGGCAAAAAAACGATAATATTACAGGATATCATCCTGTAATATTTTGTTTTTGACTATTGATTACTATCAAGTATTTTACCCACTTCAAACCAAGATTTACGAGAGTTTAGTAGGTCTTGGGCGGACATTGGTTTTTTACCTGCTGGTTGTAATATTGTCATATTTAATGATCCATCACTGGTGGCAATACAAATTCCTTTCTTATCAGCCTGTAAAATGGTGCCTACAGGTTGATTATGTTGAGTTGCCATAACTTCAGCTTGCCATACTTTTATAGGTTCACCATTTACTTCAAAGTAACTAACTGGCCAAGGGTTAAATGCTCGCACACATCGTTCCAGTTGTATTGCTGATAAATTCCAATCTAATTTAGCCTCTTGTTTAGATAATTTTTCCGCATAAGTGGCTTGTGATTGTTGTTGCTTTTCTGGTTTAATTTTTCCTTGGTTAATCAGTGCTAGTGTCTCAAGTAATGCTTGTGGCCCTAATTTAGCCAACTTTTCATATAATGTTGCACTGGTGTCAGACGATTCAATGGGGCATGCTAACTTATAAAGCATATCACCAGTATCAAGTCCGGCATCCATTTGCATAATGGTGATACCTGTTTCACTATCTCCAGCCCAACACGCACGCTGAATTGGCGCTGCACCTCGCCATTTAGGTAATAAAGAACCATGAACATTTAAACATCCAAATTTTGGCATATCAAGTACTGCTTGAGGTAAAATTAATCCATAAGCAACCACAATCATAATATCGGCATTAAGATTGGCAATGATTTGCTGATTTTCTTCTGTTTTGAGTGTGGCCGGTTGATAAATGGGAAGATTATTTTCGATTGCTAATTGTTTTACTGGGCTTGCCGTTAACTTATTTCCTCGACCTGCGGGTCTATCTGGTTGACTAAAGACGGCGATGACATTATGGTTTGAGTCAATTAGGGCTTTTAAATGTGTGGCAGCAAAATCAGGTGTACCTGCAAAAATAATATTTAAGGGGCTAGTAGTTTGTGGCATGCGCAATATATCCATAATCAAAAAATTATGGATATTATACTTTAAATTAAATTAAGAATCTGCAACCACAAAAATGAGTTTTTAATACCTATCACTTTTTAGTTGTATAAAAGTGTTAAGTTATAGCGGTAAGTTTCGTTGAATCATCGCATTTTTGTAAATTTCATAAGAGTTGGTAAAAAGTTTTTTGATAAAATAATAGTAAAAAAATCCACCAATAATTCCGCCACAAAATATGCCCATAACAACCGCCGTTATGATAATTTTAGATTTATTATCAATAGTATTTTTCGCATCATTATATAATTTGATTAATCTTTCATCTGATGTTTTATTATTATTTATTGATTTTTTTACTGTTAATGTATGTAACACTGTTAATATATAAATAAATAAACTAAAACTGCCAATTAGGCATGTCATTATGCCTATAAACATGAAAAATTGTTGAGCATTACTCATTTTCTAACTCCTTATTCCTTAAATTGTCTTATCATCCAGACACTTTATAGTAACAGTAACATATATTGTGATAAATATTTTCTTATTATTTAAAATGGAAAAAAGATTGGCACTAATGCTATATCAACAGCCATCACTAGAAAAGTTAATGGTACGCCAATTTTAACAAAATCACTAAAGCTATATCCTCCTGGAGCCACTACCATTGTTTTAACGGGTGATGAAACAGGTGTAATAAATGAAGCTGATGTTGCAATCGCCACTGTCATAGCAAATGGATAAGGTGAATAACCAAATTTTATGGCTAAATCAATCGCAATTGGCGCAATCAAAATTGCTGTTGCGGTATTCGAAATAAATAATCCTACCGTTGAGCATAATAAAAAGATAAAGGTTAACACCATATAAGGACCAAACGATCGTAAATGAATTTCAAGCCACTCCGAGATTAATGATATTCCTCCCGTTTTATTTAAAGCTACTGCGAAAGGCATCATACCAATAATGAGAATTAATGTTGGCCAATGAATCGATTTATAGGCATTAGCCATATCGATACAACGTGTTGCTCCCATTAATAAGCAGGCGATTAGCGCAGCAACAACATTAGGCACAATTCCAGTAACCATTAAAATTATCATCAGGGCTAGATTAAATAGTGCTACATAAGCTTGCGAACTAGCGGGGGCAACATCATCAATATCTGAAGGATAATCTAACACTACAAAATCACTAGTACGAGTTTGAAGTTTTTGGATTGAACCCCAATCACCGCAAACTAATAACGTATCACTCATTTCTAAGCGTTCTTGGAATAAGTTATTTGTCTCAACAGGAGCATGATTTCGCCAAATACCAATCACGGTTAAAAAATATTTACTTCTAAAATCTATCTCGTTAAGCGTTTTACCACATAATGATGATTCTGGTAGTAATGCTACCTCGGCCATACCAACTTCTTTTACTTGTTCAGAAAAATATTCACCACGTAGAATTTTCGGTTCAAGATTATTGGTCGTTAAAAATGTACGATAATCAGCTTCGGAATGGGACATATCCAACAAAAGAATATCGTTTTCTCTAAATTCGGTAGATCCGTTAACCGGAATGAGGACTTTTTGAAACTTTCGCCAGCGTTCGATACCAATAACATTTACTCCGTGTTCACTACGTAAATGTAAACCATCAATAGTTCGACCCACAAAAGGGGAACCAGCAAGAATTTGCGCTCGATGCGCTCGACCAATTAATCTATAATCTCTAATTAGGTCGGTAATTTTGCGTCTTTGTGGTTGACTATTGGTTGGTGTGATTTGGTCGGCTGTCAGTAACCAATTGCGAGTTAGTACACAATAAATAACACCGACAATTAATACCCCTATACCTATTGGCGTAATAGAAAAGAAACCAAATTCAGTTAAAGTCGCTCGACTCAGTTCACTATTCACTACTAGGTTGGGAGCGGTAGCAACAAGGGTCATCATGCCACTAATTAGCGCAGCAATACATAG
This sequence comes from Gilliamella sp. A7, assembly GCF_002142015.1. Taxonomy (NCBI): domain Bacteria; kingdom Pseudomonadati; phylum Pseudomonadota; class Gammaproteobacteria; order Orbales; family Orbaceae; genus Gilliamella; species Gilliamella sp. A7. Next base: position 91,457 of record NZ_NASN01000001.1, on the reverse strand, counting down.
CGGCATCATTAATTTTTTAACATGTATACCGGTATGATTGGCAATGCTAATCGCTACAGGAATAAATATCGCTACTACGCCTGTTGAGCTCATCACCGATCCTAATAATGCTACACCTAACATAATAAATGTTATAATACGTATATCATTTTGACCGGCGGCTTTTAATATGTATTCACTCATTTTGTAAGAAATACCGGTTCTTACTAAGCTTTCTCCAATAACAAATAGTAATGCGATTAAAATAATGTTTGGATCGCTAAATCCTGAAAGTGCTTCAGCAGGTGTTAATACACCGGTAACGGTGATTGCAGTTATAATGAGAAGTGCAATAATATCCATTCTTAATTTACTGAATGAAAACAGTAAAATAGCAATAAAAAGTAATAAACAAACAGTAATAAGAGGATAATATTGGATTATATAATTAGGCAAAAAAGCCGACATTAATGATACAAAACTATGTCCAGATGACAAATGTTCCACAAAAAGTAGCTCTAAGTGTTGAGTAGATTTTCGACATAATACCTTGATTCATTGTAATAGGGAATATCTTCCAATAAAGATTATTGCGGCAATCCTTTACCATTATGACATTTTTAACATTTTCTGCAGTTTTATTTTTCGACTATTCGTATTCATAAAACTAGGTGTAAGTTAGTCAACTTGAATTGTTTAAATCTAAACCATGTTGAGGGGACCATATGTCATCAAAAAAATCAGTTGCACAGATTATTGTTGATGTTTTAGCTCAAGCCGGTGTGAAACATTGTTATGGTATTGTTGGCGATACGTTAAATCAGATTACTTCAGCTATTAAAAAAAGTGATGATATTGAGTGGGTACATGTTCGTCATGAAGAAGTTGGCGCTTTTGCTGCCGGCGCTGAAGCCTATTTGACCGATCAAATAACTGCATGTGCTGGTTCTTGTGGACCGGGAAGTTTACATTTTATTAATGGTATTTATGAAGCACAACGAAATAAAGTACCGCTTATTTTATTGGCTAGTCAGTTGGTTACTTCTCAACAGGGAACGGACTTTCCGCAAGAAGTTGACTTTGAGGCTGTTTATAAAAACTGTTCTGTTTTTTGTCAGCAAATTACTGACCCAACCCAAGCAAGACGAATTACAACTGCTGCGGTTCAAACTGCGATTAATCAGCGTGGGGTTGCTGTTTTAGTTATTCCTTACAATATTAGTTTAACCAAAGTTGAGGATAACAGTGGACACAAAATCTATCATCCCAAACCAATAATTCGTCCATCTGATGATGAATTGGCTAAAATTTCTGAAATTTTAAATAAAAATAGTAGAGTGACAATTTTTGCTGGGCATGGAGTGTCAGATGCTCATGATGAGTTAGTTGCTCTAGCCAATAAATTAAAATCACCGATAGTCCATACATCAAGAGCTAAAGATTTTGTTGAATATGATAATCCTTATAATGTTGGTATGACGGGGATGTTTGGTATGGAATCAGGTACCACGGCTATTAAAGAGTGTGATGTGTTTTTAATGTTGGGTGTTGATTTTGCATGGTCTCAGTTTTATCCAGATAATGCAATAATTATTCAGGTCGATATTGATGCTACTCATCTTGGTCACCGTCATAGTGTTGAGGTTGGTGTAGTCGGGGCTAGCAAACCAACCTTAGCAGACTTATTACCACTAATTGATGAAAAAACAGATACGACATTTTTAGATAAATGTCGTGAGTTACACACTAAAGCAATCGATAAATTAAATAAAAAAGCGATACCATCAAAAACAGTCATTCACCCACAATATTTAACCGAATTGATTGATAAGTATGCTAATGATGATGCAGTACTGTGTGCTGATGTTGGTTCGGCGATGGTTTGGGCATGTCGTCATTTTTCAACCAATGGTAAAAGACGAACTGTTATTAGTTTAAAACACGGCACTATGGCCAATGCGATGCCACAAGCATTGGGTGTGAAAAAGGCCTTTCCTCATCGTCAAGTTATTACCTTATCAGGGGATGGTGGTATTAGTATGCTTTTGGGAGATTTATTGACCACAATTCAGGAGAATCTACCCATCAAAGTTATCGTGCTGAATAATAGTTCACTTAATTTTGTTGAATTAGAGCAAAAATCGGAAGGGCTTGTCGATCACTATACTGATTTAAAAAATCCTGACTTTGCTAAAGTTGCCGATGCAATGGGTCTGTATTCAATTAGAGTTGATAATTCCGATTTGCTTGAAGCGGCCGTGCAATCATTCTTAGCTCATTCAGGTCCAGCTTTATTAGATGTTAAAACAAGTGAGTATGAACTAGTTATGCCGCCAGAAATACATAGTTCACAAGTGATGGGAATGGCGCTTTATAGTGTAAAAGCATCATTGCATGGCAAAATGAAAGATGTGGTTAATTTGTTAATTGATAATTTTGTTAAAAAATAAATCATTAAGTTAACAATTAAGTATTATCTTAAAAAATTTTGAGGAAAGGGGTTTTTTAGCCTAACTTTAACGATATCTGCCGCATATGGCGGCAGATAAGTTAAATCAAAAGCTAACGGCGCCTTCTTCCGCTGAAGTAAGATTCTCTCGAATAACCGAATAAAGTTCTCGACCAAAGCCTTGATGTGATTCGGTTAGATCGATTGGCTCTGCTTGTCGCATTGCTAGTTCAGCTTCGTCGACCAATAATGTGATTTCGCCTGTTTGACCGTTGACACGAATCATGTCACCTTGTTGTACTTTGCTTAACAATCCTCCAGCATAAGCTTCAGGTGTGACATGAATTGCAGCTGGTACTTTACCTGAGGCGCCAGATAAGCGACCATCAGTTAATAAGGCAACTTTATAACCGCGATCTTGTAACACGCCCAATGGTGTTATTAATTTATGTAGTTCCGGCATACCGATAGCTTTTGGACCTTGATAACGTACAACTACAACACAATCTTTATTGAGGTTGCCAGCTTTATACTCTGCATCTAAATCATATTGACTGTTAAAAACTACTGCAGGTGCTTCAATAATTTGATGCTCAGCAGTAACAGCTGATGTTTTCATTATGGCTCGCCCTAAATTTCCGGACATAACCTTTAGTCCACCATGGGAATTGAACGGTTTTTTAATTGAAGCAATCACATTTTCATCTAAAGATTTGGTCGGGCCTTCACGGAAGATGAGTTTGCCGTTTTCTAAAATTGGTTCTTTGGTATAACGGCTTAATCCACGTCCCACAACGGTTTCAACATCTTCATGTAATAAGCCGCCAGCTAATAATTCTCTTACAAGTAATGAGGTTCCACCAGCCGCTTGGAAATAATTGATATCAGCTGGCCCATTCGGGTATATTCGACTAAGTAGAGGTACAACAGTTGATAAATCAGAAATATCATCCCAATTAATAATAATACCAGCAGCTTTAGCCATAGCAACAATGTGCATGGTTAAGTTGGTTGACCCACCTGTTGCTAATAGAGCAACTAAACCATTAACAATCACTTTTTCATCAACCATTTTACCGACAGGCATATAATTACCTGATTGGTTAGTTAAACGCGTAATCTGTTTTGCTGCTGCATTTGTTAATTCGTAACGTAATGCTGTTTCTGGATGTACAAAGGCTGCGCCAGGTAAATGTAAACCCATTAATTCGATGACCATTTGGTTACTATTCGCGGTACCATAGAAAGTACAGGTTCCGCTAGAATGGTATGATGCAGATTCAGATTCTAATAGATCTTCACGTGATGCTTTTCCTTCTGAATAAAGTTGGCGAATACGGACTTTTTCTTTATTCGATAGGCCTGAAGGCATGGGTCCTGAAGGGACAAAAATAGCCGGTAAATGCCCAAAAGATAGAGCTCCAATAAATAACCCTGGTAAAATTTTATCGCAAACACCAAGATAAAGAGCACCATCAAACATATTATGCGACAAGCCAACAGCAACTGACATTGCAATGACATCTCGGCTCATAAGGGAAATTTCCATCCCTGGTTCACCTTGTGTTACTCCATCACACATGGCGGGTACGCCACCGGCCATTTGACCAACAGCACCTATTTCATGTAATACTTTGCGAATTTGTTCTGGATAAGATTCATAAGGTTTATGTGCAGATAACATGTCATTATAAGAACTGATAATGCCGATATTACTTTTTAGTATATTTTTAAGATCATTTTTATCATCTAAGCAACAAGCAGCAAAGCCATGTGCTAAGTTGCTACAAGGTAAACTTGCACGTGTGACTTTTTTTAACATAGCGTGTTCTATTTTTTGTAAATAAGCCTCACGAGATGCTTTAGAACGATTAATAATACGCTGCGTTACAGCTAAAATAGTGGAATTCACATTAACCTCTCCGATCTTTTTTATTTTTTATTGTTATAAATTTATTCACAATTAGATATTGAATTAATAACCTGCGTAGTTTCATTAATAACATCAATTAGCGATTGTTCAATATTGATGGCATGGACATCTTTTTCATCGGCAGTAGGTTCTTCTAAGGTGTCAAATTGTGACTGTAACATGCCAGATTTTTGGTAATGTCCTTTACGTTCAGCTAGACGCTGTGAAATAACCGCAAAACTTCCTTTTAGGTAAATAAAGTGAATATTTTCATTTTCGCTACGAATAATGTCCCGATACTGTCGTTTTAATGCGGAACAAATAATGATCGAAATATCATTAATATGACTCATCGCAAATGCGGCATTACTAATTAGATTTAGCCACGGTAGTCTATCTTCATCATTTAGCGGAATACCACTACGCATTTTTAATATATTGGCTTTGGGATGTAGAAAGTCGCCATCTAAAAAAGCCGCATTTAGGTTATCGGCAATTTGTTTAGCAACAACTGATTTACCACTCCCAGATACTCCCATGAAAATGAAAATATTCTTCTTTTTTTCGGTCATTAGCGGATTCTCTAAACCATTCTGTTACGGGTAACATTTTGTCACTATAATCTTTTATTGCAATATAAAAAAGTTTCTTTTGTGACCTAGATCATATTTTTATTTGCGGTCAAAAAATATTCATGTGGCTATTTTTCTTTGTTTTGTTGTATTCACTATTATTTATAGCCATTTTGGGAAGCAAAGTTTTGTGGATATGAATCTAGTTGCTAGTTAATGATTTGAAAATGATTTTTATAAGCAAAATGTTATATTTATGTTGATTAAATTAGTTATTAAAGTTGTGGTAAACTTTTTCTTTAGATAGTGTGTAGACTCTGATAAGTCATGATTTAAGTATAAGTTACTAATATAATTGTTAAATAATAAATTTTTGATTGTATGCCCAAATTTTTATTAAACCTAAGCATACAATCAATATATCAAGCATTATTTAGTAACATCATTCATGATTTGTTTAAATGTTGAAAATGAACAAAAACCATCTTTATTAGTTGGACAATTTTCCATTTCTAATACAATTTTTTGCGGAGGAGTTTTCCTATTTAATTGGGTCAAATTACGAATTTGATCGGTTGACTGATAAAAATATTCAATTTTCATTAATGCTTCACCAGTCTTGTTATCGCGCCATTTTTGAAATACAACTTTTCCTCCAATTGGCGTAGTTTCAAATTGATTTGCCAGTGTATATGACTTAATTTTTATGGCGGAAAATAGTGATGCAACATTTGAGTCATGGCCGACTAAAAACGTAAATTTGCTTTTGTTGTCTTTTTCTGAAAATGTTTGATTGATATAATTAACTAAATTGGCTGCGATTTGTTTGGCTACAACAGGCGAACCAAATAATACGGTATTATAATTTTCTTTGATAGCGACTAATTTCTCAAACTGCTCGTTATTCTTTATTTTACCCCAGGCTATATCTGTTAATGGTGCCCCTTCGTAATATTGTAATATAAAGGCATCCGCAATTGATGTTCCAGTACGAAGAGGACCTGTTATACCTGGTTCTTTGCCTTTTTCAATAATAAGTTTAGTTGGTAACGCAGTGAAATCACATTGTTTATCATTTAGACAATTTGCCGAATTTGCGTAATTGATTATTTTGGACATGTCATTATAGGCGTTATCCAATTTTTTATTTAATCCTTCAATACCATTTGTATCAGCAATTTGATTGATTGATGCAATGGCAGACTCTTTAAATGATGGGCTACCATCTTTAATTACAGGAAAGAATGTAGGATCCATAGTGCCTAATTTTTCTTTATGAATAATTGGGACAATGCAACCAGGAAAAGCGCCAACCGCAAAGTACTGACCAGTTGCGATAGTTCGTTGTAAGCTATTAGTATAAATATATACTTCTTTTTCTGTTGGACATGTATTTTCGCTTAATAATTTATTATCAACTAACCATTCACTAAAATAATGTCCAAAATAACTTTCTAATACTCCACCTCGGGTAGTTAAATAACTAGCAGGTGTATCCCATTGTGGCCATTGATTAGGGGTTACTTTACCTAAAGTACTATTCGGACTAGCTAATGGGGCTCGCAATCCATGACGGCTGAAAACCACCACTTGTTCTAATGTATAATTATCTATTGTTTCTAATGCTTGTGTTGAGAAAGATAAAGCAAAAGATAGGCCTAATATTAATTTTAATTTTCGCATAAATAACCTCTTAAGTAACGTTCGAGGAGATAAGATCATCATGATATTGCTTGTGATAAGTAGGAGGTAAACACCAATAATTACTTCAATTAAATAGTATATTTTTACTCTATATTACTTATCAATCCTAATATAATAAGAGGAAAGAAAATAGATTTAATAGACATATAAACGCCTACACGATTAACCCTTATGCCTCTTATTTTGTTAAAAAAGTGTATAGATTTTTAAATCAAAATATTGCTAAGATCAGCTGATGTTTGATAAACAACATTACCATTTATAATGGTTGCAACAATCTGATTATCATCATTTAATAATACCAAATTGGCTAATTTGTTCGGCGCAATACTACCTAAAGTATCATCAATCCCTAATGCTTTAGCTGGATAATAACTACCATGTAACCAAGCTTGTTCGAAAGGTATATTGGTATAATCAGCAAAATTAGTTACCGCACGTTCAAGGGTCAGCGTGCTACCAGCTAAACCACCATTGTTAGTCCGAACAACATCATCTTGCATATGTACTTGTAATTTACCTAGATAATAATCGCCACTTGGCATTCCTGTTGCTTGCATCGCATCAGTAATTAGTAACAGATTTTTTCCACAACATTTATGGGCGATGTTAATCGCAGCTGGATGAACATGGTGGCCATCTGCGATAATTTCAGTTTGACAGTTATCGATACTTAATGCTGCACCAACAACGCCTGGTTGTCTATGATGTAATCCAGACATGCCGTTATAGCAATGTACTACGCCGCTGGCACCAGCTAATATTGCATCTTTAATTGTTTGATAGTCGGCATTAGTATGACCCAACATAACACGAATATTTTGTTCATTTAGCCACTTGATAATAGAGAGAGCATTTGGGTATTCAGGTGCTAAAGCAATGCATTTCAATGTCCCTTCAGCTAGTGATAACCATTTTTCAATTATTGCACGATCCGGTGCACATAGAAACTCTTCAGGATGTGCGCCCTTATGTATATCACTAAAAAAAGGCCCTTCTAAATACGAACCTAATATTGTGGCGCCTGAAACGCCTTTCTTTATACTGTTTTTAACTTGTATTAATGCTGCTTCAATCTTTTCATAACTTTCAGTTACTGTTGTCGCTAAAAAAGCACCAACGCCATGTTTTGCCAAAAAACAGCTTATGGTATTTAATGATTCATGAGTGGCATCCATAGTGTCAGCGCCCATGACACCATGAATATGGGTATCTATGAGCGCTGGTAACAGTTTTATTTGGTTCGTACAAGGCTTATCATTAGGCTGAATATCAATAATTTTTCCATTATTAATAGTGATAATTGCATTATCAATCCAACCAACAGGTGTTAAAACCTTTTGAGCGCAAATTTGTTTAAATTCCATCAGAACATTCCTTATCAATAGTTGACTGTTTTTGATGTTCATGCCATAAGCTAGTTATTGTTTGCTTACCATTTTCAATAGTTTCTTGACGAATGGTTGTGATATCTAAATTTTCACGTAGTAACAAAATTTCAAGTAACAGCGGCATATTAACACCGCTAATTACTTCAATATTTTGGTGTTGATAACTTAAAACTGCCGCTAATCGAAATGGTGAACCACCGACAATATCAGTTAAAAATAAAACACCGTCACCACAATTAGTTTCCTGAAATGCTTGGTGCAATTGTTCCTCTAATTGTTCACTACTCATACCATCAGGAAAATTTATAGCCGTAAATTGTGGTTGTTTACCAATAATTTGTGTGGCGGCTTCGTAAAGCCCGGTAGCAAAGCTACCGTGGCCGGTTAATATTATCCCTAACATAATTCCCTCTATAAAAATCCGACTAATTTACCTACAACACCAATAATAACCGTTAAACCAATTAGTTTTACTGGTGAGAAATTACGTTTCATCAAACTATAAACAATTAAGGTAAAGCCAAGTGGTAATATATTTGGCATCAATTTATCTAATACATCAGCTTGAAGCGCAACATGAGCCTGTCCTGCATTTATTTCTAATGGTGTAGATAAATGTACATATGAGGCAACTAATGCTCCTATTACTGTCATACCGATTATAGATGCAGCATGTGAGATACGTTTAGTATGCGTTTTTAATAAAGGTAAAGCACTGGTACCAGCATGATAGCCATAATGAGCTAAACCAAAACGTAAGCCAAAATGTACAATATTAAACATTAGTAGGAAAATTATTGGCCCAAAAAAACTACCTTCTAAGGCTAATGATGCACCAATTCCAGCGCATATTGGCAGTAAAGTTAACCAAAATAATGCGTCTCCTATTCCACCTAAAGGTCCCATTAAAGCGACTTTCACCGCGCGTATAGTTGAAATATTTTCTTTGCCTTTTTCCATGGCAAGAACTAATCCTGAGAGGAACGTGGCGTTAAAAGGATGGACATTAATAAATTCCATATGCATATGCATCGAATTTTTAAGATCATCTTGGTTTTTATGTATTTTACGTAATGCTGGTAAGATAGTATAAAGCCAACCTCCTGCTTGCATACGTTCATAGTTGAATGACGCTTGTAAAGCAAGGGAACGAAACGCCATTCGGTTAATATCACCTTTGGTTAGTGTTACATCTTGGCTTTGATCATAAAAAGTATCGGCTGTGGCTTTGCTTGTCGCTAATGCTTGTTCCATACGTTTTGCTTCTTTCTCGGCCATTTTTTTATCGTGATCGTTATTAAATTCCATCTTCCACCTCCATTGAATCTGAGCTTACTGGCTTGTTACTATCGTTGTTTTCACGGCCATAATTAAAGAAATCAATCATTGCTATAGCTAGAGCGCCTAATGCAATCGCTAAAATTGGTAAATTAAGGAACGTCACACCAAGAAAACCTAAAATGAAATAAGCAATATAGGTTTTCTTCATCATAATTTTCATTAACATTGCAAAACCGATGGCCGGCATCATACCACCAGCAACACTAAGTCCATCAAGCAACCATTGCGGTGATTTTTTAACTAGTGCTGTTGCTGCGTCAGCACCAAAGTAGATAGGTAAGAAAGCAACAATAAAATAGAAACAAAAAAGAATAATCATGCCAAGATAGTTAACCCATTCAATTCCTTTAAAATTGAGTTGATCAACGAAGCGATCACATTTATGCATCATTGGTGAGTATATGGTGAATAAAATAGTGATACATCCTTGTACTGCAATAGCAAATGGTACGGCAATACCTATTGCAACTTTAGGATCTGCATGAGTTAAGATTGCAAAACTGGTACCAATTACACCACCGATAACCACATTAGGTGGTTGTGCTCCTGCTAGCGGTACCATTCCCATCCATACCAGTTCTAATGATCCTCCAACATATAAACCGGTTGTAACATCGCCTAAAATTAATCCAACTAACGGCCCTATTACGATAGGTCTGTGTAAATGAGTCAGGCCATCAAATAAATCTACGCCAGCTATACCGGCTAGAAGTCCAATTAATAATGCATCCATTAACATAGTATGCTCCCTCAAGTTAAGATAGATTGATTAAATCCGCTATTTTTTCGCCAGCTTCATCAGGTACTCGGCGGATTTCGCAAGTTACACCTAATTGTTCAAGTTCTTTAAATGCTGCGATATCTGATTCATCGACAGAAACGGTTTTATGAATTTGTTTTTTACCTTCGGAAAAATGCATATTACCAACATTGACAAATTTGATTGGTACGCCACCTTTAACGAGGGTTAATACATCTTGTGGTGTTTTACAGACAATAAAAATCTTTTGTCTTTCAGCGGCTTTGCCAATAATGTCGATAGTTTTTTGTAAGGTAAAATAACGAGTTTGAATGCCTTCAGCAATAACCATGTCCATTAGATTTTGTTGGACTGGATCTTGCGAAGCACTGTCATTGGCGACTAATAATAGATTCGCACCAAGTGCATTAACCCAAGTTACGCCAACTTGACCATGAACTAAACGATTGTCTATACGTGTCATAAGAATATTAGGTGTGCTCATTGCTATTAAGTCCTTTTGTTTATTTGTTTAACAGATTCAGGTAATTAGTTTTTATTAAATGGATAAATATTAACGCCTTTTACTACTCGATTAACTTCTCCGGTTGGACAAGGGTTATCTGGAGTCAGTCCAAGATGAAGTGATTTTTCAAACGCTAACATTTGTGCGAAAACTAGATAAGGAAAAATCAACCAACAATCAGGGAGTTTACAATCTACCGATAATATTTGTTGATCTATACTCTCTTGACTTGTCAGTGCTATGACGTCGGATGCAATTTTGTCATGAACAAGCTCATTAAATAGGTCAATATCGTATTGGTGAACATATGGCTCGCTTGAGAAAAAACAGACAACTAAACTTTTTGTATCAACCATAAATTTTGGGCCATGACGTAGTCCTAATATTGAATCAAAGCGGGTTGCTACTTTACCGGCGGTTAGTTCTAAAATTTTTAAGGCAGATTCTTGTGCAATACCTGTGAAGCAGCTACTACCAACATAGATAACGCGATCATGTTCTTTACTAGCTAATTGTTTAGTTATTGATTGCCAGCTTGATAGTTTGTCTTCACAAATACTAGCAATTTCCATTACAGCATTGTGTGCTTTTTCAAGATCAAGCTTGTCTAGAAGTAGAAGTGTGGCAAGCATCATACTACTTATACTTGACGTCATTGCAAAACTTAAGTCATGTGTTCCTTCAGGCATGACTAGATGAAAAATACGCTTAGGATTGTTTTCTTTTGCCGTATATTCTGTTAATGCACAGGTTGGGTTACAGGTTAAAAACAGATGGTAGCAGTCAGAAACTATTTGATCTGCTAATTTGACTGCAGCAACACTTTCTGGACTATTTCCTGATCGCGCAAATGAGACAATTAACGTTTTTTTATTTGGTGATAAATATTGCTGAGGATTAGTGACAATCTCTGTTGTCGCATAAGCGTGAACGTTACGATGAGTCTGTTCTCTTAGCCATGGTGCCAGAGCTACACCGCCAAAAGCGGACGAGCCAGCACCTGTCAATATTATTTCTAAGTTTGGATCGGAAAGTAAAGGCTGTAAAAATGATTGTAATTGACTTTGCTGTTGTGAAATGATTTGTAATAAATTTCGCCAAATTTGTGGTTGCTGACAAATCTCTTTCGCAGTATGTTGAGCGCCGTGTTGTTCTAACCAATCTAACGAATAATTCAAATATTTTTGCATAATCTATATCCTTTTTAATCATTCCAATAAATTTATAAAGTTTAATAATCTACAATGACTACATTTATTCCTAGTTGATGTAATTGTTCTAGATAATCCTGTGGAATTTTTGTGTCAGTAATGATAGTGTTAATTAGATTAATTTTTTCAATCGTACAGAAACTTTTACGACCGAACTTTGTTGAGTCAGTCATTGCGATAATTTGCTCTGAAACTTGACACATTACCTTGTTGACATTAGCTTCACCGAAATTTGGTGTAGTAATGCCAGCATTTAGATCAAACCCATCAACACCTAAAAAAAGCTTGTCAAAATGGTACATTCTTAATTGTTGTTCTACTGTAGGGCCGGAAATAGAGTAAGCTTTTGTTCTGATGTTCCCTCCAGCAATAATTACTTCTATGTCATTATTATTTGATAATTCATAGGCAATATTTACTGCATTAGTAAAAACAATTAAGTTTTTTTTGTTACGTAAATAGGGAACCATAGCTGCTGTTGTCGATCCTGAATCGAGAATGATTCGGTCTCCATCATTAACCATTTCAGCTGCTTGCTGAGCAATTTTATTTTTAATGTTCGAATTGATACGGCTTTTGTCTAATAATGGTTTATCTAAAGCAAAGGATTTATTTAACATTGCTCCACCATAACAGCGCAATATACAACCTTTTTCTTCAAGGTGTCTTAAATCGTTTCGGATGGTAACGCTTGATACTTTAAATAATTTACTTAATTTGTTAACTGATACGGTATTCTCTGTATCAAGTAAATGAATAATTTTTTCTCTACGTTGTAAAGTATTGATTATTTCTTTATTCATTTTCTACCACTCATTTGACTTTCGTTTCTTTATTAAATTTAAACATAGATAAGGGATCGAAAAATGATAGATAGGTCACAAAATTGGTTAGGTAAGAAAAAATTGAAATATTATTTCCATTTAAAATAAAACGAAAGCTTTCAATGTGAAAGATAAGCAGTAAAAAGAATATTAATGTTATTTTTCAAATTTTTAACTTAAAAGAGAAATCATATAAAAGAAAGACAGCTAAACAATAAAAAAATATCCGCTTTCATTGTTTAGAGTGATCTATGTCACAAATTTGTAAATTTCATTGATTATAAGATTGTTAATCGAAAATTATAACTAAGAGAATATAGAGGTTGATATAGATATTGAAACACCGATTGGTGTTTCAATAACTTAATTGTGGTTATTTTTTCATTCTGGTTGGCTATTTTTACTGCGCTTAACAAACATCATCACGGCAAAAGCAATAACGGTTAAATAGATAATGAAGATACCATATGTTGATAACATATCGACAAATGAACGTCCGCGTATACCTATGTCACGGAAGAAGCGAAATAACCAAACTAATGGAAAGGCATGACTAACATAAAAGGCCCATATTGGCATAATGCCTACTGCCATGGTTGAACCGCCCATAATAAAGCCGGGAGGAACAAGGAAAATCATTTTACTTGCTCCTTCGCCGGGATGGTTAGTTTTCCAAGATAGTAGTAAACCTAACCAACCAAAAGCTAAACCAGTCATAAAAATGCTTGGTACGAAAGTAAAATAATTACCATCAAAACGTAGTTGACCGAATATTACCAATATTGCTGTAATCAAGGTTAAAGCAGTGGTATAAAATAGGGCATAAGGCACTGTTCTGGCTAATAATGGTAAAAAACCTCGTTCAATTACTGTATTCCACATCCCCATGGTTTTTAATCGACCAATAATCATTAATGAGGTTAATCCATAAGTTAATGATGAAAAGAAGTAAACAAAATAGATAATAGTGGATATTGTTGATGAACTAGCCGGATTAAACATGGTTCTCGTTTTTAATTGCATTGGTGATAAGGTCGCTTCTGTTGCTTCTCGACCTAGTCCTAATGCTGCTACTTTACCAACACTTAATTCTGCACCTGATTCAGGGATAATTTCATTAAGGCTTTGCATTACTTTGGCATTTTGGGCATCGTTTGAGTCATCAGCAAAATAACCTAATTTAACCGTACGGTCCCCTTTCTTTAATGATTTTTCTAGCCCTTTAGGGATATATAACACGCCTAAATTACGATCATGTGAAACCAAGGTAATTGGATTAATTGGCGATCGAATCACTTCTGTTATTTCAATAAATGGTGACGTATTTACCTTACTGATTAATTCAGTTGAATAATTAGAACCATCTAGATCAATAACGGCGATTTTTCCTTCAAAAACTGAACCATGACTCAGAACAATTGAAAAAATAAGTGATACGATGGCTGCTAAACCTAAGCACACTTTATAATAAGGAATGAAGTGGCCTGATAACATAGCATCAAGCTCTTCAAGCATAGATTTAATGATGTTTTGTCGCATCATTGATCAACCTCAATTGTCATACCGGTTAATAGTTGTGGAATAGATTCCATATAAATTCTGACTTGGTAAGATGTTAAATCGGCCTGTCCACGTTCTCGAGTCATGCGTAAGTCAGCAAATGATGGCGCAGCAGTTGCAAATCGAACGGTGCCTTTTACGGTTTTATCTAATGCAATAACATTCGCCTTTACCTTTGTGCCTGGTTGATAATCATTGACCATTTTTTCATTAACATAAATATCGACATATTTGCGATCAGTTTCTAATAATACAGCTGGAGCTCCAGCAGGTGCCATCTCACCATCTTCAAACATCAGTTTTAGTACTTTGCCATCTTCTGGCGCAACTAATGTTAGTCGATCATAATTGACTTGTAATTGTTTTAAATCAGCTTGAGCTTGTGCTAATTGCGCTTTAATCTGAGCAAGCTGATTTTGACGATTTTGCAGTTTTTGTCGATCAATAGTGATCGATTGCAATGTCATACCCGTAGCATTTCTAGTTTGTTCAAACTGGTTAATTTGGTCTTGAGTTGCTCCAATCATTAAGGTTGATAATTGGCTTTCAATCTGTACCACTTGCATTTTGGTACTAATGTAGACATTTCGTGCAGCGTCAAGTTGTGATTGAGAAGTACCGCCCGTTTTTCTTAATTGAGTATGGCGTTGAAACTCAGTATTAGCTAGATCACGAGCAGACTTTGCCGCTTCAAGATTAGCTTTAACTTCCTCAATTTTTCGCCATGTTGATAACTCATTAAGATTGATTTCATTTTCAGTGATTTCGATTGCTGCTTGTTCTTGATTAACAGCAGCAGTTTGACTATCAACTAGTGCTTGCAAGCGATCAACTGATAGCTTGGTATCAATATCTTCAAGTTGCATTAATGGGTCGCCTTTTTTAACGAATTGTGATTCTTGGACAAATCGTTTAATCACTTTTCCACCTACATTTTGAAAGGCAACATTGATTTCATCAGCGGTTAATACCCCTGATTTGATACTTTTAGCAACAGTTACTGCATCATTTCTTGAACCAAGACATATTAATGTAGATCCAAATAAAAGTAGCAATAAAAATATAGCAGGAATTTTAATGTTTTTGGGTAAATCTAAGTTTAATTTATTTTTCATTTATTTAGTCAGCTAAGTATATTGTTAAAATATCATGATTATGAATAATTATTGGCAATTATTTACGCAATAATTTGCGTAACATTGCAATTAAAGATTCCTGCTCTTGTGGATTTAAGACTTGAGCAAAAGCACGAATCGATTTTAAGTGATTAGGTAATGCTTTTTGGATAAGATTTACCCCAGTTGCAGTAAGGGTGATTAGTCGAGAACGGCCATCTTCTCCACTTTTGGTCATTGATATTAAAGGATCGGGTGCTGCTAACATTCGTTTCACCATTACCGAAACGGTTGCTGGTGTTACGCCAACTCTTAATGCTAACTCGCTAGCGCAAGTTTCTCCTTCACTATACAATGACATTAGCAAGGCAAATTTTCCTTCAGATACATCATAATCTTTGGCTAGTTGTGCATAAATATTTGATCGAATTAAATCGGCGGTGGTGATTAAACTTAAGACAAGATCAACGCCTGAAACCTCAATAATTTCATCATTAAATCTTTGTGCTTTTGCTAAAGTTTCGCGAGAAGGAAGTATTCTTGAATTGTAATTCAATTGTCATTACCTAATTTATTTAGTCGGCTAATTATACTTATTTAACCCTAATTGGCAATCCTTTTTTTATTCGTAATTTGTGATGTTTATCATAATAATATTCTAATGTTACTTGATAGTTAAATCGTGAAAAATGATAACTCATTGTTTTCAAAATTATTATTTTATCTACTACTAAAGAGGTAATCCTTGAGGATAATTATATTCTGTTTAAAGTTCCTTAAAATATCAATTAGATAAAAATTAAATAATTGAATTAAAAATAAATTTGGAGCTTTTTATGAGTAAAACCAATCTCGTCATTATTGGCAATGGGATGGTTGGCCATCGTTTTGTTGAAGAGATTATCGATAAAATGCAGGCTGATAAGTTCAACATCACTATTTTTTGCCAAGAACCTAGAGTAGCTTACGATCGTGTTCATCTTTCATCCTATTTTTCAGGACATACCGCAGAAGCATTATCTTTAGTTAGAGAGGGTTTATATCAAGAAAATGATATAAATATTCTACTTAATGAGCGGGTTATATTAATCAACCGACAACGTAAAGAAGTGCATTCACAAACAGGACGAATAATCTCTTATGATAAATTGATTATTGCAACGGGATCTTATCCATGGGTACCACCAATTAAAGGTGCTGATGGTGCGAATTGTTTTGTTTATCGTACTATTGAAGATCTTGATGCTATTCGTAATTGTGCCAGCAATTGTAAAACTGGCGCAGTAGTGGGTGGCGGTTTGCTTGGGCTTGAAGCTGCTGGGGCGCTAAAGAATTTAGGCATTGAAACTCATGTCGTTGAATTTGCGCCAGTGTTAATGGCAGAGCAACTTGATTCTATGGGAGGTGAACAGTTACGTCGAAAAATTGAGGAGATGGGGGTTGGTGTTCATACCAGTAAAAATACCCAAGAAATTATTCATACACCATCAGGTAAAATTATGCAATTTGCTGATGGTTCATCACTTAAAATTGATTTTATTGTTTTTTCAACAGGTATTCGACCTAGCGATCAATTAGCTAAAGCATGTGAGCTTGATATTGGCCCTCGTGGTGGGATTGTTGTTAACGATTATTGTCAAACATCAGATCCTGATATTTATGCGATTGGGGAATGTGCTTGTTGGCAAGGTAAAGTTTATGGTCTTGTTGCCCCTGGATACAAAATGGCGCAGGTCGCGTTAGCCCATTTAATCGGCGAAAATGCTAAATTTGAAGGCGCTGATATGAGTGCTAAACTCAAGTTGATGGGAGTCGATGTCGGTAGTATTGGCGATGCCAAAGCTAAGACGCTCGGTTGTCGGAGTTATGTTTACTTAGACGAAAATATCCCAGTTTATAAAAAATTAGTGGTTTCAAATGATAATCGCAAATTGCTTGGTGCTGTATTAGTTGGTGATACAGCAGACTATAGTAATTTATTACAATTAATGCTTAATAATATGGATCTGCCAGAGCATCCTGATAGCTTAATTTTACCTTCTCATGCCGGAGCTAAACCTGTATTAGGCGCTGATGCTTTGCCGGATAATGCACAAATATGTTCCTGTTTTGATGTAACAAAAGCAAAAATTGTGCAAGCTATTCATGCTGGTTGTCATACGGTGGCAGCAATTAAAGCCGAAACGAAAGCAGGTACTGGCTGTGGTGGCTGTATTCCATTAGTAACACAAATCCTTAATTTAGAATTAGCTAAGCAAGGTATTGAAGTCAGTCATGCCCTTTGTGAACATTTTAAATATTCTCGTCAAGAGCTTTTCCATCTTATTCGAGTTGAAGGATTAACTTCTTTCAGTGAAGTGATTACAAAACATGGTACTGGTTATGGTTGTGAAGTCTGTAAACCAACAATAGGGTCAATATTAGCATCATGTTGGAATAATTATATTCTTAAACCAGATCTTGTTCCTTTGCAAGATAGTAATGACATTTTTTTAGGTAACATCCAAAAAAATGGTACTTATTCCATTATCCCACGTAGTGCTGGTGGTGAAATTACACCAGAAGGCTTAATTGCGATAGGCCAGATTGCAAGGAAATATAATCTGTATTCGAAAATCACCGGATCTCAGCGAATTGGTTTATTCGGTGCACAAAAAGACGATCTTCCAGCTATCTGGAAAGAGCTCATAGCCGCTGGTTTTGAAAGTGGTCATGCCTATGCGAAGGCGTTACGTATGGCTAAAACATGTGTGGGTAGTACTTGGTGTCGTTTTGGTGTTGGCGATAGTGTCGGTTTTGGCGTTGAATTAGAAAATCGTTATAAAGGTATTAGAGCACCTCATAAATTTAAACTTGGTGTTTCAGGTTGTACTCGGGAGTGTGCGGAGGCGCAAGGTAAAGATATTGGTGTTATTGCTACTGAAAAAGGTTGGAATCTATATGTTTGTGGTAATGGTGGTATGAAGCCTCGTCATGCTGATTTACTTGCTGCGGATTTAGATAAAGAGACGCTTATACGTTATTTGGATCGTTTTATCATGTTCTATATTCGCACTGCTGATAAATTACAACGAACTTCCGTTTGGTTTGAGAATCTTGAAGGTGGAATCGATTATTTACGTAGTGTGATTATTGATGACAAGTTAGGTATTAATGCCGAACTAGAAAAAGAGATGGATCGGGTTCGACAATTAGTAGTCTGCGAATGGAAAGAAACAGTGGATAACCCAGCAGCACAAATCCGTTTTGCCCATTTTGTTAATAGTTCTAAGCGTGATGATAATGTTCAATTTGTGCCTGAACGCGATCAACATCGCCCAGCAACTCTTGAAGAACGTCAAACTATGTTAGGAGAATAGATCATGAGCCAATGGATTACTATTTGTAAATTACAAGATATTTTACCTGAAACAGGAATATGTGCTCTAGTCGGCAAAGAACATGTTGCAGTTTTTCGTCCCTACAATACCAATGAGCTTTATGCGATTAGTAATATTGACCCTTTTGCGAATGCCAGCGTCCTTTCTCGAGGCATTATTGCTGAACATGAAAATGAGTTATGGGTCGCAAGTCCTCTTAAAAAACAGCGTTTTCGTTTAAAGGATGGTTATTGCCTTGAAAATGAAGATTATTCTGTTACTCATTATGAAGTCAAAGTAGATAACGATGAATTTGTGCAAATAAAATCTAATTAATTAATCGCATTAGGAATAGAAAATGTATACAGAAACAATTAACAAATGTGCAGCTAATGCTGCGCGTATCGTTCGACTAGCTAAAACCAATCCAATTGGATTTTGGTTAAGTTCTGCTATGGCAGGTGCTTACGTTGGTTTAGGAATTATATTAATTTTCACACTAGGTAATTTACTTGATCCATCAGTTAGACCTTTAGTTATGGGGGCAACCTTTGGTATAGCATTAACTTTAGTGGTAATTGCCGGCTCAGAATTATTTACTGGCCATACCATGTTTTTAACTTTTGGCGTGCAGGCTAAAAAAATTACTCATTGTCAAATGTGGTGTGTATTGCCACAAACATGGTTAGGCAATTTGCTTGGATCAATTTTTGTGGCCGCTTTGTTTTATTGGGCTGCAAGTCCATTATTGGCAACAGATACTTCGCTTGTGCATACCGCCGCATTGGCAAAAACATCTGCGCCAGCAACAGCATTATTCTTTCGGGGAATTTTATGTAACTGGTTAGTTTGCTTAGCTATTTGGATGGCAAACCGAGTAGAGGGGTCAGCAAAATTTATTGCAATATGGTGGTGTTTATTAGCCTTTATTGCTTGTGGTTATGAACATAGTGTTGCCAATATGACGTTATTTTCACTTTCTTGGTTTGGTAATCATTCTGATTCTTACACATTAGCAGGCATTGGTCATAATTTGTTATGGGTTTCATTAGGAAATTTAGTATCCGGCGCACTATTTATGGGGTTAGGATATTGGTTTTCAACACCTAAATCAGAGCGACCTTAATTATAAATAACAGAAGTTTTTATTGCTCAATTTACTGGTTGGTATGGTAATTACCAATCAGTAAATTGTTCTTAAATCGAAAATATATTAATGGTTATTTTGAAATTGTATGGATTATTTACCTTTATTTTGCAAATTAGAAAATCGTGATTGTTTATTAGTTGGCGGAGGTGAAATAGCTGAGCGTAAAGCTCGATTATTACTTGAAGCTGGTGCAAAATTAACTGTCAATGCACTTGAATTTAACCCACAATTTATCTGTTGGCAGCAACAAAAGCAGTTAGTTTTAATCAAAAGTGAGTTTAACGAGCAACTGCTTGATAATAAATGGTTAGTTATTGCTGCAACTAATTGTCAAAAAACCAATCAACAAGTTAGTAGCGCCGCAGAAAACCGTCGTATCTTTTGTAATGTGGTTGATTCTCCTAAAGATGCCAGTTTTATTATGCCTTCAATTATTGATCGTTCACCTATTATGGTAGCCATCTCTTCAGAAGGGCATGCTCCTGTATTAGCTCGCTTGTTACGTGAAAAATTTGAAGCAATATTGCCACAACATATTGGTAAATTAGCCATATATGCCGGTTATTTACGCAATAAAGTAAAAGCGACTTACCGAAGTATGACTGAACGTCGACGATTTTGGGAAAAATTGTTTTCTCATGATAGATTAGCTCAAGCAATAGCGAATAATGATTCAGAAAATGTCGATACATTAACTAATGAATTATTTGATGATTCGTTGGATTGTCGTGGCGAAGTGGTCTTAGTTGGTGCTGGCCCTGGTGATCCAGGATTGTTAACTTTAAAAGGTCTTCAACAAATTCAACAAGCGGATATTATTGTTTATGATAGATTAGTCTCAAAAGAAATAATGAATTTAACTCGACGAGACGCGCAACGAATTTTTGTTGGTAAACACCCCGGTTTTCATTGTGTTCCGCAAGAACAAATTAATCAAATATTATTGGAACAAGCACAAAAGGGCTTGCGAGTGGTACGACTTAAAGGTGGTGATCCTTTCATTTTTGGTCGAGGAGGAGAAGAGCTTGAAACATTATTCAATGCTAATATTCCTTTTTCGGTAGTACCTGGCATTACTGCGGCTTCTGGATGCTCGGCGTATAGTGGAATACCATTAACTCATCGTGATTACGCACATAGTGTACGTTTAATAACTGGTCATCTAAAAGATGGATCTCATCTTGATTGGCGAAGTTTAGCGGCTGAAAAGCAGACTTTGGTTTTTTATATGGGGCTATCGCAAGCAGAAAATATTAAAGCGAATTTAATTAAACACGGTATGGATGGTCAGACTCCTATTGCTATTGTTGAAGAGGGCACCACTACTAAGCAAAAAGTCATCAATGGTTTATTATCCGAGCTTGGCCAGCTAGCTTTACAAGCTTGTAGCCCTAGTTTAATTATTGTTGGTCCGGTGGTGGCATTACGAGAAAAACTTAACTGGTTTTCACAGAATTAGTATAAATTGGCAAGGAAATGATAGGATATCTTATAATTTTTTTATTTTCTTGCCTTTTGTTTCCAAACAATTTGACTAAATAATTTTGTTAAAAAATGTTTTATAACAATATCGACTTTGTTTTTTTATCAAAATTTAAGAAAGTGTATCGACATCATCCCAATCAGCATTTTAAAGTTTGTTAGCCAATTAAGTCCTCATTGTAGTGGTGTCAAGGCTTGCTTGTGCCGATTCATATTCAATATTTGATAAAGCAGCCAAACCTAACGGACAACGTTCTTTGAATTTTTCAGGATTTTATGGGGGCATTTCCTCCTATTGGTTAATTTCTTGTTCTTATTTGCCTAATAAATTAACGGAATTGATTTAATTAAAAAATATTGTTTTTTAATTAAATCAAGTAAAAGAAAACTGTCTTTATAGGCGATTTTTAATGATTAGGATTAGATATTGCAACCAATTAAAGGCGTAAGCGGAACGATATAAATCAGCATTAATACATTGCTAAGGTTATTCTTTACTCTGCAAATACCATACAGTCATTTCCATACGTGACTTAAAGTTGAGCTTTTTAAAAATACTTTTTATATGAACTTTTACCGTACTTTCAACAATATCTAACTCTTTTGCGATAAGTTTATTCGATAATCCTTGCACTAATAAGTTAAATGTTTCATGTTCTCTTGGGGTAAGTAAATTGATATCATGGGATTGGTTGGTTGTCTGGTTTTTATCATCACGCATATAATTAAGAATGATATGTGAAATAGCTTCATCCATAATGACTTTCCCTTCCGAAATATCCTTTAAGGCTTTAAGAAAATCTTCCGGTTCCATATCTTTTAACAAATAACCATCAGCACCAGTTTTGAGCGAGGTAATAATATCTTCTTTGGCGTCTGAGACAGTAAACATAATGATTCTGCTTGAAATGTTTTTCTCGCGTAAATAGCGTAGAATTTCTAGTCCACTGACATCATTCATATTGATATCTAACAAAATAATATCAGGATCAAGTGTTTCAGCAAGTTTAACTCCTTCTATACCCGAACCAGTTTCACCGATAATTTCAAAATTATTGATGGTGTTAATAAGTTGCTTTACCCCATTTCTTAACATGGGATGATCATCAATAAGTAATATTGAACTTTTAACTTGATCCATTGGTTACTCTTTTATCATCTTGCAAGGAATTGTGTTTGTTGCTTTAAATGTTACCACAATTTCGGTACCCATATTAGCCTTACTATTAATGATTAGATTGCCGTTTAATACAGCAACTCTATCACGCATAATAATTAAACCATAGTGATTATCTTGATGTATATTATTTTGTAAACCAATACCATTGTCTTTTATGCTAACGGTAATAATTTGATTCTCATCAATCGTTAAGCTTATTTTGACCTGGGTGGCATTGGCGTGTTTATAAATATTATTTAAAGATTCCCGAACACATTGCAGTAAATGAAAGGCATATTTACTATTGATGATATTAAGAGGTAATTGATACTCAGTTTGAATTGTAAATTTCAATTTTTGATTAAACTCATCAATTAACTCCATAAAACTAGCATAAAACCCAGTTTGGTTAAGGCGTAAGCGAAACGAGGTAATTAATTCTCTTAATTGAGAGTAGGTTATATTAACCTCTTTACGCATAGTTGTTAACAAATTGATACTAGTTTGAGAAGTTAAATCCGATTGCATCTGTAAGCAACTAAGATGTATTTTTAAACAAGAAAGTGATTGCGCTATCGAGTCATGTAATTCTCTTGCCATTGCTGAACGTTCTTTCATTAATAGATATTGTTTTTGTTGTTCTATTTGCCTATCAAGCATTAGTGCTGTAGTCATTTGTTCAACTAAAGCAGTAATTAAATTTTCTTGTTCTGTACCTAGTTGTACTTTTGATGGCTGTATTGCAAATAAAATGCCAAATTTTTCTCCTTTTTCTTGCAGATACCAATAGCGCTGAAACCCATTCTCTTGATAAGATTTTGATGGAATAAGACAAGCATTACATTCTGAATTCTGACAATAAGGGAGTTTTTGTTGATTGTCATAGCTGATTTGTTGAAAATGTTCTATGTTATCTGATTCATAAAATCGGATTTGAAACTGTGTTAATGGTACTAATTCTTCCAGTCCACGAAGTATAATTAAAAAGCGTTCACATAAGGGATCTGAGGTATGGAGTTGCTTGATGGCTTGATATTGAAATGACAAAATTTTATTGATTTGTTGTAATTCAGCTGTTTTTTCTGTGACGCGCTCTTCTAACAATAAATACTGTCGTTCTATTTGTTCTGCCATTTTATCAAAGGTTTGCCCTAATAAATCAAATTCACTTTTGGTTGTTTTACTGTTAAAGCGTTGACTAAAATTTTGTTGCGAGATCGATTCCGCCATATGAATTAATTTACGCCATGGCGCAAGAAGATAACGACGTAAATAGTAAATTTGAGCCAGAAGAAATAGTGCAATTAGAATGATAAAAATGAGTTGTAATTGTGAAAGATAATGGATTTGATTTTCTGTCTTTTGATCAATTTGATGAACTAGTTTATCGGTGTGAGCAACAAAATTATCAATTTCATTTTTTATCTCGTTTATATTGTTTGCTTGTTGAAGTTTTGGAACAATATGTTTAAACCACTGTGACTGTAATTGATTAAAATCATCAATTAACTGATAACGTTCAAATAATTTTAATTGTTGTGATGATGGGATATCATTAAAAATGTTAAGTCGATAAATATCCTTTTTTTCTATAGGTGTCATTGCTAAAAGTTGATAGCTCTTCATTCTGATTAACCCTAATTGATTAATCATATAAGCGCTACCTTTAGTATCGTTAGCGACTTGTATTGACAAAAATAGCGCCAATAATGCCATAGCACCTGAAAAGAACATTAAAAGTGTTAAACGATTAATAATAGAAGTACTGTAGCGAAACTTTCTTTTTAGCATATGGGTACTCAATATTTTTGTTCTAAATATTATGCAAATAAATAATAATTTAACTATATTGTAGCGTGAAAATTGCTGGTCTAAGATCTTTTTTGTGACTTTTTGCGATCTTTTATTAAACAGCGCTTGCAACAAGCATAAATTTTGCGTAAAATTCACGCCCTATAAGATTAATCAATGCAGACATATATTTTTAATCAGGAATCGTCTGCTTTTTATTGCGGAGTTAAGTATGTACGCAGTTTTCCAAAGTGGTGGTAAACAACACCGAGTTAGCGAAGGACAAGTCGTTCGCTTGGAAAAAATTGAAGTCGAAACAGGTTCAGAAGTTGTTTTCGATAAAGTTTTAATGGTAGCAAATGGTGAAGACATCAAAGTTGGTGCTCCGTTTGTTGAAGGTGCAACAATTAAAGCAGAAATTGTTGAGCACGGTCGTGGCGAGAAAGTGAAAATTGTTAAATTCCGTCGTCGTAAACACTATCGTAAACAACAAGGTCACCGTCAGTGGTTCACTGATGTGAAGATCACTGCAATCGCTTAATAGGAGTATCGAACAATGGCACATAAGAAGGCTGGTGGTTCATCACGTAATGGTCGTGATTCCCAGAGTAAACGTTTAGGTGTTAAACGTTATGGTTCTCAAGAAGTTCTTGCGGGTAACATTTTAGTTCGTCAACGTGGAACCCAATTCCACCCAGGTACTAACGTAGGTTGTGGTCGTGATCATACCCTATTTGCTTTAGTTGATGGACAAGTTAAGTTCGAAGTTAAAGGACCTAAAAACCGCCGTTATGTTAGTGTAGTTGCTAACAGCTAATAAATTAGCGGTTTAAGAAGTTATAGAAGCCTCACAGTTATTGTGGGGCTTTTTTCATTTCTTGAAATTTATATAAATTAATTCATTATGATAAAACAGCAGAATGTTAAATTAGGTTTTGCACTAGCCATGTTAACCGCCGTTATGTGGGGGCTAGTGCCAATAGCTATGAAATATGCATTAGTTGTTATTGATCCATTAACATTAGCTTGGTCACGACTAAGTATCTCTGCTATCGGTATTACACTATGGCTGGCTTATAAAAAACAGTTTCCTAATTTAGCTATGTTCAAAAAACGTCGCCGTTTTATCTTATTGATGATTGCTGGGTTTGGTTTACTCGGTAATTTTGCACTTTTCGCCACCGCTGTTCAGTATTTATCTGCAACTACTGCTCAAGTTGTTGGCCAAACAGGAATTGTAATATTTATGATTTCCAGTGCAATTATTTTCAAAGAAAGATTAAGACCAACACAAATTATTGGTATTACCATATTATTAATTGGGTTAGGATTGTTTTTTAATGAAAATCTAGCCGATCTTTTTGCTAATATGTCTTCATATGGCATAGGTGTTTGGCTGGCTTTGCTGGCTTCTATCTCATGGGCATGTTATGCGTTAGCGCAAAAAGTATTATTAAAAAAATTACGAGCAGAACAGCTACTTTGGTTGATTTATCTTATTTGTAGTATTTTTTTATGGCCTCTAGCATCACCAACGAAAATAGCCAGTGCTGATTTTAGCCAACTGTTTGCCATTATTTTTTGCGGACTTAATACTATTATTGCTTATGGTGCTTTGGTTATGGCAATGGAACGTTGGCAAGCAGCACAAGTAAGTGCAATAACCACATTAACACCACTTTTTGCACTGATTTTTTCAGATTTATTTGCTTTACTATGGCCAGAAAAGTTTGCAATGCAATATTTAAATATTTTAGGTTATATTGGTGCAGTATCAGTGGTCGCTGGTGCAATGTTTGCAACGGTTGGACACTACTTGTGGCAACCACGAAAGGGCTGGCTAATTAACCGAAAGAAAGAGGACAAATAATGAAATTTGTAGATGAAGCTTCAATTCGTGTCGAAGCCGGAGATGGTGGAAATGGTTGTGTTGGTTTCCGCCGAGAAAAATATATACCTAAAGGTGGCCCTGATGGTGGCGATGGTGGAGACGGTGGTGATGTATTTTTTATTGCCGATGAAAACTTAAATACATTGGTTGATTTTCAATTTGAAAAAAACTACCGAGCAGAACGTGGTCAAAATGGACAAGGTTCTGATTGTACGGGGAAACGAGGTAAAGATATTACCGTTAAAGTGCCAGTAGGAACTCGTATAACTGATAAATATACTGGTGAAATTATTGGTGATTTAACACATCATCAACAAAAAGTTCTGGTTGCTAAAGGTGGTTTTCATGGACTTGGTAATGCCCGTTTTAAATCATCAGTGAATCGTGCTCCACGACAAAAAACCGATGGTACGCCTGGTGAAAAACGCGATGTATTATTGGAATTATTATTGCTAGCTGATGTGGGTATGTTGGGTTTACCTAATGCTGGTAAATCAACATTTATTCGCAGTGTTTCAGCAGCTAAACCTAAAGTCGCTGATTATCCATTTACAACATTAGTACCTAGCTTAGGTGTTGTGCGAATGGATAATGAACAAAGTTTTGTTGTTGCCGATATACCTGGATTGATTGAAGGGGCATCTGATGGCGCAGGGCTTGGTATTCGCTTTCTAAAACACCTTGAACGTTGTCGCGTATTAGTGCATTTAATTGATATAGCGCCAATAGATGGTTCTGATCCAATTGAAAATGCGAAAGTTATTATTCAAGAATTGCATCAGTATAGTGATAAATTAGCAAATAAACCGCGTTGGTTAGTTTTTAATAAGATGGATGTATTAGGTCCTGATGAAAGTGAAAAACGTGCAGCTGAAATTGCGAAAGCCTTAAATTGGGATGAGAAATATTATCTTATTTCAGCGGTGAATCACGAAGGCGTAAAAGCATTATGTTGGGATTTAATGGATTATATTACGGCTCATCCCCGAGAGGCAGAACAAGAGGAAACATCGCCTGAAAAAGTCGAATTTATGTGGGATGATTATCATCAACAAGCAATGGATGATGCATTTGATGATGACGATGATTTTGATGATTGGGATGAGAGTGATGAAGAGGGTGTGGAGTTTATCTATCAAAAATAAAACTATTCCCAAAAATTAATTATAATAGTTTGTTTATAGTTAAGTTTTCCAAAAAGCAGGGTCAAATTACCCTGCTCCTCTCAATTATATTCTTTATAAAAACAAAATGTTAATATAAAAACAAATGTTAAACTGACCAAATTTTGTCGCTTTTTTGAAAATAGTCAAAAAATAACTTGCTTTTAATAATGAGAATGATTATCATTCAATTGTACTTTGTTAGAGCGTCGAAAGACTTCTAAAAAGTATGACATTGCTCACATTGCTTCCAATGTTTGCCAGCCTAGTAAAACTAAGCTGGCTTTTTTATTATTTAGTGTATATTGATTAGTAATTATCTTAGGTTAACAGATGGATTATTGATATCAAATAAAACTAATAATGCTGCATTACCGCCAAACTCTTTTGGTGCTTGATGGAAACACATTACATGTGGGTGTTGAGCTAACCACATTGGTGTTTGTTTTTTTAATATGTTTTTACCATGGCCATACATAATACAAGCACAATTGACATTTTCACGTAAACAAGCAGCAATAAGTGCTGCAATTTCTTTTTTTGCCTCTTTCTGGGTTAATCCATGTAAATCTAAAAAAAACTCGGGTGAATAAAATCCTCGCCGTAATTTTTTTAACTCATTGTTATCCGCATTTTCACGAATGTAACGAATAGGATCTTCTTGTAGTAGTGGTTGGTAATCATCAGAAAAATAAAATTCATTATTTACTTTTTCATGTTGAAGCTTTTGATTATCAATTAGCTTTTGGGATCGTTTTACTGGTTTATGAATAACGGTATCTTGTTTAAGTTGTTTGGTATTACCAATACTACTTTTAAACAAGTTGATATCTTCATCTTCTAATTTAAATTTATTTGGCATTGATTTTTTACTCTGGATAAATTTTTTCTTTATATTCACACAAATCTTCAATAACGCAAGATCCGCAGCGTGGCTTACTAGCTATACAGGTATATCGACCATGTAATATTAACCAATGATGACAATTTATTTTATAATCATCTGGAACCACTTTAAGTAGTTTTTCTTCAACAGCTTCAACCGTTTTGCCTGGTGCAAATCCTGTTCGATTACTTACTCTAAATATATGGGTATCTACAGCAATAGTTGGCCAGCCAAATGCGGTATTTAAAACTACGTTAGCTGTTTTTCTTCCTACGCCAGGTAGTGCAATTAATGAGTCAAAATTTTCTGGTACTTCACCTTGGTATTTATCTACGAGAATCTGACAGGTTTTAATAATATTTTCTGCTTTGCTATTATATAAACCAATTGTCCGAATATAGTCTTTTAATTTATTGACACCTAGTGCCAGAATTTGCTCTGCGGTATTTGCGATAGCAAATAATGGTTTAGTGGCTTTATTCACACTAACATCGGTGGCTTGAGCGGATAGTACAACAGCTATAAGTAACTCGAATGGTGTTTTATATACCAATTCAGTTGTAGGATCTTTAATATGCTCTTTTAATCTTTCTAAAATTTCAATTCGAGTTGATTGTTTCACAATATTTTATAAATAAAAAAGTTAATATTATATACATTATAAGATATTTAACCTTAGGATATATTGACTTTTTATATAGGTTGAAACTATTAACAATGTATCTATTTAAAAAATTGAAGATATTTTTATTTTATGGATTGAATTGTAATACTAGCTTTTATAGCTAAGATAAATATAGCAAAATCGCCTGCTTTTTAGCAGGGGCTTTTTATGATAAGCTAGCCAACTATTTTTAATTTCATCGATCAAGGTTTATTATAAAAATGTCATTACCAATGATTGTCACCTTTGCTGTTTATATATTAGGAATGATTGCGATTGGTTTCTTTGCATTTCGTGCAACACGAAACTTTGGTGATTATATATTAGGTGGACGTCGCATAGGCAGTGTAGTTACTGCACTTTCTGCTGGTGCTTCTGATATGAGTGGTTGGTTATTAATGGGATTGCCGGGTGCAGTATTCTTATTTGGTATCTCGCAAAGTTGGATTGCTATAGGATTAATAATTGGCGCTTATCTAAATTGGTTGCTGATTGCCGGTAGATTAAGAGTTTTCACAGAGATAAACCATAATTCATTAACTTTACCAGACTATTTTGCTCGTCGATTCGATGACAATAGTTCACTATTAAGAATTATTTCAGCAGTAATAATTTTAATCTTTTTTACCATTTATTGTGCTTCAGGTGTAGTTGCAGGTGCTAAATTATTTGAAAGTACATTTGGGCTTAGTTATGGCTGGGCAATGCTAGCAGGTGCTGGAGCGACAATTGCTTATACTTTTATTGGTGGTTTCTTAGCGGTCAGTTGGACCGATACAATTCAAGCTAGTTTAATGATGTTTGCTTTAATCTTAACGCCAATTATGGTAATGGTTAATGCTGGTGGTTTCACTGATGCAATGGCTAACATTCAATCATTAAATCCTGATTATACAAATATCTTTGCTCATATGGATTTGATTGCCATTATTTCATTGTTAGGTTGGGGACTTGGTTATTTTGGTCAACCACATATTTTAGCTAGATTTATGGCTGCTGATTCTCATGAAGTAATGAAAAATGCTCGTCGAATTAGTATGACATGGATGATTTTATGTTTAGCTGGCGCAATTACAGTTGGTTTCTTTGGTATTGCTTTCTTTGCCAATAATCCTAACTTAGCTTATCTAATTGATAATGGGAAACATGAACGTATTTTTATCGAATTATCTAAATTACTATTTAACCCATGGGTTGCTGGTATTTTGCTTGCGGCTATTCTAGCCGCAGTAATGAGCACCTTAAGTTGTCAATTATTGGTTTGTTCAAGTGCATTAACAGAAGATTTTTATCGTGCTTTTATCCGACCTAAGGCTAAGCAACGAGAATTAGTTTGGGTTGGCCGTGTGATGGTGTTATTAGTTTCTGTTATTGCTATTTTATTAGCGATCAATCCTAATAACAGTGTGCTTGATTTAGTTAGCCATGCTTGGGCTGGTTTTGGTGCAGCATTCGGTCCGATTGTTGTATTCTCGGTGTTTTGGGCTCGAATGACTCGCAATGGTGCATTAGCAGGAATGATAACTGGTGCAATCACCGTCTTGCTTTGGATTAATTTTAATTGGCTTAATTTATATTCACTAATTCCTGGCTTTTTATTTGCGTCAATAGCAATCATTATTTTTAGCTTATTAGATAAAAAACCGAACGAAATAGTTGAAGACCATTTCAAACAAGCGTATAAAAAATACCACAATAAAACAGTATAGAATTTAATTAAGTAGAATATAAACGTAACAAATTTAATAGGTAAAATATCATGACAAAAAATGTGATCAAACAACTGCAAGAGCGTGGACTGATTGCTCAACTTACTGATGAAAAAGCGTTAATGGAACTGATTGAGCAAAATCCTATTGCACTATATTGTGGTTTTGATCCAACCGCTGATAGTTTGCATCTTGGTCATTTAGTTCCATTGCTTTGTTTGAAACGTTTTCAATTGGCTGGTCATAAACCAATAGCTTTAGTTGGAGGTGCGACAGGATTAATTGGCGATCCAAGTTTTAAAGCTGTTGAACGTAAACTCAATACTGAAGATACGGTAATTGAATGGAGTGAAAAGATTAAACAACAAGTATCGCCATTTTTAGATTTTGAATGTGGTGATAACGCCGCTATTGTTGCTAACAACTATGATTGGTTTGGTGGCATGAATGTTTTATCTTTTTTACGAGATATTGGAAAATATTTTTCTGTTAATGCAATGATTAACAAAGAATCCGTTAAACAACGTATTGACCGTGATGAATCAGGTATATCTTTTACTGAATTTTCTTATAGTTTGTTACAGTCTTATGACTTTGCAAGTCTTAATAAAGCTCATAATGTTGTGTTACAAATTGGTGGTTCTGATCAATGGGGTAATATTACTGCTGGTATCGATTTAACCCGTCGTTTACACCAGAAGCAAGTATATGGTTTAACTGTACCATTAATTACTAAATCTGATGGAACTAAATTTGGTAAAACTGAAAGTGGTGCTGTATGGTTAGATCCGAAAAAAACCAGTCCATATAAATTTTATCAATTTTGGATTAACACTGCTGATGCTGATGTTTATCGATTCCTTAAATTCTTTACCTTCATGTCATTGGAAGAAATTGATGCCTTGGAAGAAGAAGATAAAAACAGTGGCGTAGCACCTAGAGCTCAGTATGTCCTTGCCGAACAAGTGACGCGATTAGTTCATGGTGAAGAAGGACTAACAGCGGCAAAACGTATTACTGAAAGTTTATTTTCTGGTAAATTAACAGATTTATCTGAAGCTGATTTTGAACAATTAGCTCAAGATGGCATGCCTACAGCCAGCATTGAAGGTGATGTAGATCTACAACAGGCTATTGTTAATGCTGAGTTTGCACCATCAAGAGGGCAAGCAAGAACAATGATTGATTCCAATGCTATTTCTGTTAATGGTGAACGTAACTCAACAACAGATTATCGTTTTTCTGATAGTGATAAGTTATTTAATCGTTACACATTACTGCGTCGAGGTAAAAAATACTATTGCTTACTTATTTGGAGATGATTTCATGAAAAATATTTTATCGATTCAGTCTCATGTTGTATTTGGTCATGCAGGTAATAGTGCTGCTGTATTTCCAATGCGTCGTTTAGGTGTGAATGTTTGGCCATTAAATACGGTACAATTTTCAAACCATACTCAATATCGGCAATGGACTGGAACGGTAATGCCTGCATCTCATTTAACCGATATCGCTGATGGGATTAATGCTATTGGCGAATTACAACGATGTAATGCCGTATTAAGTGGCTATATGGGCTCACCAGAACAAGGTAATGCAATTATTGAAATTGTGAAAAAAGTAAAAGCTGAGAATCCTGAAGCAATTTATCTTTGTGATCCAGTAATGGGGCATCCCGAAAAAGGATGCTTTGTTGCTCCTGGTGTAGCAGAATTTTTGTGTAATACAGCTTTACCCATATCAGACATGATGGCACCGAATATTTTAGAATTAGAAGAACTTAACGGTAAACAGCCGATTAATAATGTCAGTCAAGCAATCTCAGCATGCCGTTCAATTTGTGAAAAAGGACCTAAAGCAATTTTAGTTAAACATTTAAGTCGAGCGGGCTATCAACAAGATCGTTTTGAAATGTTGTTAGTAACAGAAAGTGAAGCTTGGCATATTGATCGGCCGTTAGTTGATTTTGGTGTCAAACAACCAGTTGGTGTTGGCGATATGACTAGTGGGCTGTTTTTAGCAAATATTATGCTTGGTAAATCCATGGTTGAAGCATTTGAGCATACTACATCGGCGGTTTATGCGGTTATACTTGAAACATTAAGACAAAATGAATATGAATTGCAATTAGTTGCCGCACAAAATGAAATAGAAACCCCTAAACAGTGGTTTAATGCGAAAAAAATTGATTAATTGCGAAAATATGTAAAAATAACAAAAAATTGCGGATAGTAAGACAATGAGGGGATTAATGGAAGACAATATTTCATTGGGTAAGATTCTTTCCGATTTAAGAAATAATATGGGTTTATCGCAAAAAGATATTGCTGAACAAATTCATGTTAGAACAGCAGTCATTTCTGAAATTGAGAACGACCAGTTACTTCATGCCCCTTTTGTTTTTGTTAAAGGTTATATTCGTTCATATGCCAATATTGTTGGTTTACCAGCTGATGAATATCAACCTTATCTCGAAAAATTAGCTGAACAATATTTAGCAAAAGAAACCAAAAAAACTAAACCAATGTATAGTAAAAAAAGTCGTAGTAAGAAACCGTTCTTTTTTGGTCTGTTTGCCTTGGTTTGTGTATTAGGTGTTGGCTTATACTATGTCAATTCACAAAATAAAAGTAACTTTATTGAAGTTAGTCATTATATTTCTCCGCAGCCTTCAGATCGCGTTAACAGTTAGCAAATTTTCTCATTCACATACAGACATTTGCCTTAAATCTTGTTAAGATTGCGTCCTAGTTATTTTGTTATATGATTAGGCATCTTATGAGTCATCAAGAGTCACCAATTATTAGGCGAGAATCTACCCGGATTTATGTTGGTAATGTGCCAATAGGTGGGGGTGCGCCAATTGCTGTGCAATCGATGACGAATACTCGAACAACAGATGTGGAAAAAACAGTAGCTCAAATTCAAGCCCTTGAGCGTGTAGGAGTTGATATTGTCCGTGTTTCTATTCCAACGATGGATGCTGCAGAGGCGTTTAAAATAATTAAGCAACAAACAAAAGTTCCACTTATTGCCGATATTCACTTTGATTATCGCATCGCTTTAAAAGTTGCTGAATATGGAGTGAATTGTTTACGGATTAATCCTGGTAATATTGGTAATGAATCACGGATTCGCTCTGTTGTTGATTGTGCTAAGGACAAAAACATTCCGATCCGAATCGGTGTAAACTCGGGTTCGCTAGAAAAAGATATCCAGGAAAAATATGGCGAGCCGACACCTGAAGCTATAGTCGAATCAGCTATGCGACATGTCGATATACTTGATAGACTAGGTTTTGACCAATTTAAGGTAAGTGTAAAAGCATCAGACGTTTTCACTGCCGTTGATTCATATCGATTATTGGCAAAACAAATTAAACAACCTTTACATTTAGGTATAACCGAAGCTGGTGGTGTGCGTAGTGGTGCGGTAAAATCAGCGATTGGACTTGGCTTATTATTATCGGAAGGGATCGGTGATACATTAAGGGTTTCATTAGCGGCCGATCCAACGGAAGAAGTTAAAGTTGGATTTGATATTTTAAAATCGCTACGTATTCGAGCAAGAGGTATTAATTTTATTGCTTGCCCAACCTGCTCAAGGCAAGAGTTTGATGTAATTAGTACCGTTAATACCTTAGAACAGCGACTAGAAGATATTATAACACCAATGGATGTATCAATTATTGGTTGTGTTGTGAATGGTCCGGGGGAAGCATTAGCATCCACAATGGGGGTTGCTGGTGGTCACAATAAAAGCGGTTTTTATGAAGATGGTGTGCGCATAGGGCGTATTGATAATGAACAAATGATAGATGAGTTGGAAGCTAAAATTCGTGCTAAGGCATCAATTTTAAAAAATAGAATTGCAACCACTGAACTATAATCTTATTAGATAGCGAATAAACAAATGGCAGAGAAAAAAATCCAATCAATACGGGGAATGAATGATTTACTCCCGAATGATAGTGCAACATGGCAACAAATTGAAAAAATTGTTAAAGGTGTACTAAATAGTTACGGTTATAATGAAATTAGAACACCTATTGTTGAAGATACAGCACTATTTAAACGTGCAGTTGGTGAAGTTACCGATATTGTTGAAAAAGAGATGTATACTTTTAACGACCGTAATGATGAAAGTATTACTCTTCGCCCTGAAATTACAGCTGGTTGTGTCCGTGCTGGTATTGAACACGGCCTATTTTACAACCAAGAACAACGACTATGGTATTTAGGGCCAGCATTTCGTTATGAAAAACCACAAAAAGGGCGTTATCGTCAATTTCATCAATTTGGTGTAGAGGTTTTTGGCC
The DNA here is from genome assembly GCF_002142015.1 of Gilliamella sp. A7. Taxonomy (NCBI): domain Bacteria; kingdom Pseudomonadati; phylum Pseudomonadota; class Gammaproteobacteria; order Orbales; family Orbaceae; genus Gilliamella; species Gilliamella sp. A7. The sequence goes on along the minus strand of NZ_NASN01000001.1, from coordinate 56,562 downwards.
TTGAAGGGCCAAATATTGATGCCGAGCTTATCTTATTAACAGCACGTTTTTGGAAGGCACTTGGTATTGAAGAACATACAACACTTGAACTTAATTCAATCGGTTCTGTTGAAGCAAGAGCTAATTATCGTAATGCTTTAGTCAGTTTTCTTGAGCAACATAAAGATAAATTAGATGAAGACTGTTTACGTAGAATGTATACTAACCCATTACGGGTGTTAGATTCGAAAAATCCTGTTATTCAAGAACTACTTAATCAAGCACCAAAATTATTTGATTATTTAGATGAACAATCTAAACTTCATTTTGATGGCTTGTGTCAATTATTAGATAGTGCAGGAATAAAATATAATATTAACCAAAGATTGGTACGTGGTTTAGATTATTATAACCGAACTGTTTTTGAGTGGGTAACGAGTAGTTTAGGCGCTCAAGGTACAGTTTGTGGCGGTGGTCGTTATGACGGTCTAGTTAGCCAACTTGGTGGACAACCAACGCCTGCAGTTGGTTTTGCCATGGGGGTTGAACGGTTAGTATTATTAGTACAGGCGGTTAATCCTTCATTAAATCGAGATAGTTCAATTGATATTTATATGATATCTTCGGGTGATGAAAAAACGACAGCAGCAGCCCAAAAAATGGCAGAAGTGCTCCGTGATGGGTTATCTGGTAAGCGAATTGTGACTAATTATGGTAGTAGCAATTTTAAAAAACAATTTGCTAAAGCTGACAAATTAGGTGCTAAAATAGCTGTAATTATTGGTGAAAACGAAATTATTAATCAATCAGTTACAATTAAAAATTTACAAACAGGCGAACAAGTTGAAGTTGCAGAAAAAGAGATTGTTCAAACTTGTTTAGCGATATTGTAAATTAAAGGAAATAGGAGAAAAACGTGAGTTATCAATTATCTGGCGAAGAACAATTTTCAGAGATAAAAGAATTTCTTGCTAAAAAGTGGAAAATCATTGTTGCGGTTATTGTAATTGGATTACTGGCTTTTTATGGTTGGCGTTATTGGCAATCTTACAAATTAGAAAAAGCGATAGAATCTTCAGATCGTTATGAACAATTAATTGCTAAATTAGATAACAACAACCTTGATTCAGTTAATGAATTAGTTTCTTTTGCTAAAGATAACAATACTATTTATAGTGTTTTTGCTAATTTCCGTGCCGCAAAATTTTATGTCGAACAATTAAAAGACTATGCTGGAGCAGAAAAATTACTTACAGATACATTAAGTAAAACTGATTCAGATATTATTAAATCAATAAGTTATATTCGTATTGCAAAAATACAATATCAACTTGAACATTATCAAGAAAGTTTGGCTACTTTAGATAAAGTAAGCGAAAAAAGTTGGGCGCCAGTAGTTAATGATATTCGGGGCGATATATTGGTGAAAATGAATAATTACAATGATGCGGTGGCAGCTTACAATGTTGCATTAAGTTCATCACCGACTAAAAACTTAGAGCAAAATATCAAAATGAAGTTAAATCAAGCTCAATATCTTAAAGATAAGCAACAAGCTGAACAAGCTAAACAAGAAGAAGCTGCTGCTAAGGAAAAAGCTAAGCAAGAAGCTGAAGCCCAAAAAAGCGCAGCTCAAGAAAATGAAGATTAATTTATCCTGATATAAGGATCTATACAATGAAGTTATCAAAATGTCTGTTTATGAGTGTTTTCATATTATCACTTGTAGGGTGTTCATTGTTTGGTGGAGAAGAGGAAATTGTCCAGATTTCACCTTCACCAAAAGTGGATAACCAATTTCCAATTCAAGAAGTATGGCGAAATAGTACAGCAGGCAATACACATATTTATTCATTATTAGGACCTATTAATTACAATAATGCTATTTATGTTGCGAGCCGTAGTGGGCAAGTTAAAGCAATTGATTTATCAAATGGCCATACTATATGGGACAAAAATTTATCACAAAGTACATTATTTAGCAGTAAAACAGCATTATTTTCTGGCGGTGTAAGTGCAGATGATAAATATGTTTATGTCGGTAGTGAACGTGCAATTGTTTACGCATTAGATCGTAATGATGGTAATGTGGTTTGGGATAAATCGGTAAAAGGTGAAGTTCTTGCTCGTCCAGTCTCTTCAGAGGATAAACTAATCATTTATACAGCTAGTGGTAATTTACAAGCTTTGAACCGTAATACTGGTGAAGAGGTCTGGGATGTAATGCTTGAAGTGCCATCGCTTTCATTAAGAGGTAACTCAACACCAACCATTGCTCATGGTGCCGCCATATTTGGTGATGACACTGGTCATGTGAATGCTTACTATATTAATGATGGACAACTAATTTGGCAGCAACGTATATCTCAACCAAGTGGATCGACTGAAATTGCTAAATTGAATGATGTTGATTCAACGCCAGTTGTCGAAGGTAATTTAGCTTATGCAATTGGCTATAATGGAAATGTTGTCGCACTTGATTTAAGTAGTGGCCAAGTTGTATGGCGTAAGCAAATGGGCTCAACGCATAGTTTTGCTGTTGATTCATATCAGTTATTTGTCGTTGATCAAGATGACAATGTTCAAGCTGTTACTAAAAATGGTGGTGCGGTAGAATGGACTCAGACTGGTTTATTACATCGTCAATTAACCGATCCAGTTATTTATCAAAATTACGTTGTGGTTGGTGATTTCGAGGGTTATCTTTATTGGTTAAATAAAGATAATGGTGAGATAGCTGCTAAAACACAAGTAAGTAGCAGTGGATTGATTTCGAAGCCATTAGTTGTAGATAATAAAATTATTGTCCAGGCTAAAAATGGTGATATATACGCATTTACAAAAAATTAAGGTAATTAGAGAATAAATATGGTACCTGTTGTCGCACTAGTTGGTCGTCCGAATGTAGGAAAATCGACTCTATTTAATCGATTAACTCGAACTCGAGATGCCTTAGTGGCTGATTTTCCTGGATTAACTCGTGATCGTAAGTATGGCCGAGCTGAAATCAAAGGGCACGAATATATAGTCATTGATACAGGTGGTATTGATGGCACTGAAGATGGGGTTGAAAGCTTTATGGCGGAACAATCCTTACAAGCAATAGAAGAAGCCGATATCGTGCTCTTTCTTGTTGATGCGAGAGCTGGTGCTATGCCTGCTGATCATGCAATTGCTAAACATCTTCGATCTCGCCAAAAAGCAACGTTTTTAGTTGCTAATAAAATTGATGGTATTGATGCAGATAGTGCAATTTCTGATTTTTATAGTTTAGGATTAGGTGATATTCATCCGATTGCAGCGAGTCATGGTCGTGGTGTTAGCGTACTAATCGAGACAGTTTTAGATCCTATTTTTCATTTTGAAAGCGACGAAATTGATACTTCAGCAGCAGATCTTCAAAATGAGATGTGTGATGAAGATTTTGAAGATGACGCAGATGATGAAGAATCGCTGATTAATCAGCCAATAAAAGTTGCTATTGTTGGTAGACCAAATGTTGGTAAGTCAACACTAACCAATCGGATTCTAGGCGAAGAAAGGGTTGTAGTTTATGATATGCCAGGTACAACTCGTGACAGTATTTATATACCAATGACACGAGATGATCGTGAATATATCATGATAGATACTGCTGGTGTTCGTAAACGAGGTAAGGTAACGGAAACTGTTGAGAAATTCTCGGTTATTAAAACGTTACAAGCAATTGAAGATGCTAACGTCGTAATTTTGGTTATTGATGCCCGAGAAGGTATTTCTGATCAGGATTTGTCTTTGCTTGGCTTTATTATTAATAGTGGACGCTCACTGGTTATTGCTGTTAATAAGTGGGATGGATTATCACAAGATATTAAAGAACAAGTGAAAACTACGTTAGATGATCGACTTGATTTTATCGATTTTGCTCGTCTACATTTTATTTCTGCTCTTCATGGTAGTGGCGTAGGTAACCTATTTGATTCAATTCAAGAAGCATATGAGTGTGCTACACGTCGTGTTAATACCGCATTATTAACTAAAATAATGCAAATGGCACAAGATGACCATCAACCACCATTGGTTAGAGGACGTCGTGTAAAATTAAAATATGCCCATGCCGGCGGTTATAATCCTCCAATTGTGGTTATTCATGGTAATCAAGTTGAAGATTTACCTGATTCTTATAAACGTTATTTAATGAACTATTTTAGACGTTCATTAAAAATTATGGGTTCGCCAATACGAATTCAATTCAAAGAAGGGGCCAATCCATTCGAAGGTCGAAAAAATAGTTTGACTGCTTCGCAACAACGTAAACGTCGTCGTTTAATGAAACATGTACGAGGTCGTAAATAACTTATGACAGAAACAAAAATAATCGATGGTGGGCAAGAAGGTATTTGTCCTAAGTGTCATAATAGAATGAGTATTGTTTCGCCACAATATTATGATTGTTCTCATTGCCAACAGCATTATCAAGAACAGCATATTTGCCCAATTTGCCGACAAAATGTGCAAATGGTTAAAGGCTGTGGCGCTATTAACTATATTTGTCACACTGATGGCTTAATTTCCAGCAGTAAAGTGATATTTCATTATTTACCAGAATAGAAAATTGTATCTATATTTAAAGCCATAAGAGGTTATTTTATGCGAATTATTTTATTAGGCGCACCGGGAGCAGGAAAAGGAACTCAAGCACAATTTATTATGCAACAATACGGAATTCCGCAAATTTCAACTGGCGATATGTTGCGTGCAGCAGTAAAAGCAGAGAGTCCATTAGGTTTACAAGCAAAAGAGCTAATGGATAATGGTAAGCTTGTTACTGATGAGTTAGTTATCGCATTAGTCAAAGAGCGTATTGCGCAAAGCGATTGTAAAAATGGCTTTTTATTAGATGGTTTTCCTCGTACTGTGCCACAAGCAGATGCAATGAAAGAAGCGGGTATCAATGTTGATTATGTACTTGAGTTTGATGTACCTGATGAAGTGATTATAGATCGTATGAGTGGTCGTCGTATTCATGCTGGTTCAGGGCGTGTATACCATGTTCGTCATAATCCCCCAAAAGTTGAAAATATTGATGATGTAACGGGTGAGCCATTAACTATTCGTAAAGATGATAGTGAAGAAATCGTCCGTAAACGTCTTGTTGAATATCATGATTTGACTAAACCATTAGTCAAATATTATCAACATGAAGCCAAAGAAGGCCGAACTCAATATTTCCGTATTGATGGGACACAAGCTGTTTCATCTGTGACCAATGAATTGACTAAAATTTTAGGCTAGTTGCTATTAAGAGGGATGATAGACTTTTTCATCCCTCATCTTAACCAATCAATTATTTCGCTAACTTAAGCGCTTGTTCTAAATCAGCAATAATATCATCAATATGTTCAATACCAATTGAGAGGCGTATCATTTCTTGACTTACTCCAGCCTTTTGCAATTCCTCATCATTAAGTTGTCGATGGGTAGTTGATGCCGGATGACAAGCTAATGAACGGGTATCACCGATATTAACTAAACGGATAATCAATTTTAAAGCATCGATAAATTTGACTCCCGCTTGTTTACCTCCTTTGATACCAAAGGATAAAATGCCAGCAGGTAAACCATTGTCCATCTGTTTTACCGCTAAATTATGCTCAGGATGATTAGCCAGACCTGCATAATTGACCCATTCAACTTGAGGATGTGAAGCCAAATAATTGGCTACTTTAATCGTATTCTGGCAGTGTCGCTCAATGCGTAAAGAGAGTGTTTCAAGACCTTGTAATAATAAAAAGGTATTAAATGGTGATAAAGCTGCTCCCATATTACGTAGTGGTATTACTCGGCAACGAGCAATATAAGCTGCGTTTCCAAAGCTTTCAGTATATGAAACACCATGATAAGAAGGATCAGGTTGATTGAGCATTGGATACTTATCTGCATGATCTTTCCAAGGAAATTTACCTGAGTCAACAATCATTCCGCCTAAGCTATTACCATGCCCACCAATATATTTAGTTAATGAATGTACTACTATATCAGCTCCAAATTCAAATGGTCGGCAAAGCGCAGGGCTGGCAACTGTATTATCAACAATTAGCGGTATACCATGGCGATGGGCAATATCAGCCAGTACTGATAAATCAACAATATTACCTGCTGGATTACCGATACTTTCACAGTAAATGGCTTTAGTTTTGTCATCAATTTGCTTTTCAATCGCATTTAAGTCATTGTGTGGTGCAAATTTTGTTGTGATACCGAAATTAGGCAGGGTATGAGCCAATAAGTTATAGGTGCCACCATAGAGTTTGGAAACCGATACAATATTTTCACCAGCAAATGTAATGGCTTGTATAGCATAAGTAATTGCTGCCATTCCAGAAGCTACCGCTAATGCTCCTATACCGCCTTCTAGTGCGGCAATACGCGCTTCAAGTACAGCATTAGTTGGATTGGTTATCCGTGTATAGATGTTTCCAGCAACTTTTAAATCAAATAAATCGGCGCCATGTTGGGTATCATCGAATGCATAAGATGTGGTTTGATAGATCGGAACAGCGACGGCATGGGTTGTTGGTTCAGGGGTATAGCCTGCGTGTAAAGCAATCGTTTCTGGTTTCATGTTAGAGCCTCATATTTATAACTATTTTTCAACTATAAGGCTCTTATTTTGTGCAAAGAATTACTAAAAAGTAAAGGATTATAAAACCATTCTTACGATATCGATTTCACCTAATTCTTTGTATAGATTTTCTACCTGATCAATATGGGTTGCATTAATGGTAATGGATACTGAATGATAATTACCTTTACTACTTGGTTTGATCGACGGCGTATAATCCCCTGGTGCATGACGTTGAATCACAGATACAACTTTATCAACTAGTTCTGGTTTTGCTTCACCCATTACTTTATAAGTGAAAGAACAAGGGAAATCTAATAATTCATTTAATTTTGTTTGTTGCATAATAGTCTTTTTCTCGTTTTATCAGTATAGCTATTAAATATATTGCATATATATAGTCAGTTTATTATTCTTCAAGTTCAGAATAATAAACATTACTTTTTAAAGCCTATAATTTGATCTATGATAGTCAAATTCTAACATAGCTTAGTAAAACCTACCTTACTATTATTTTAAAAGGCTAAAATAACATGTTATCCCAATCAGCTAACAAAGAACCTTTTGGTACATTACTTGGCTATGCGCCGGGCGGTGTTGCTATTTACTCTTCTGATTATGAAACATTGGATCCTGAACAATACCCTAATGATGCATCATTTCGAAGTTATTCAGGTCATGAGTATATGGGTTATAAGTGGCAATGTGTCGAATTTGCTAGAAGATTTTTATTTCTAAATTATGGGATAGCCTTTACCGATGTCGGTATGGCACATGAAATATTTTCGTTAAGGTTTCTTCGTCAAGTGATTAATGAAGCCATTTTACCATTGCAAGCATTTGCTAATGGTAGCAAAAAAATGCCAGAAGCGGGAGCATTGTTAATATGGGATGATGGCGGTATGTTCGATAGGACAGGTCATGTAGCGATTATTACTGAAGTTTTTGATAATAAAATTAGAATTGCCGAACAAAATGTTGTCCATACTCGGCTCCCCATTGGTCAACAATGGACTCGAGAATTAAAAATGACGGTATCTAATGATGGCTATTATTTACACGATACTTTCGATGATACCAAAATTTTAGGCTGGATGATTCAAACTGAGAATACTCTTCATAGCTTACCACAACCGAATGTTGCTAAGCATTTACTTGATATTCATAGTGTCCATATCGAAAATCATGGTCAATTTGATAAGAAATGGTTGAACGAAAGTGATACATTAGAAAGTGCCTATGTGTCAGCAACTGGACACGCCATCAGCCATGATGATCAGTATCGTTATTTTACTATTTCGGAAAGCGCTGAGCTGGAGCTTATTCGTGCAACAAACGAACTTCATTTGATGTATTTGCATGCTACCGATAAAGTTTTAAAAAATGATAATTTATTGTGTAATTTCAATATTCCTGAAATCCTTTGGCCTCGGCTTAGATTATCATGGCAACAACGCCGTTATCAGATGATCACCGGACGGTTAGATTTTTGTATGGATGAAAGGGGCTTTAAAGTTTATGAATATAATGCAGATTCAGCCTCATGCCATACCGAAGCAGGACAAATTTTGCAAAGTTGGGCAATACAAGCCGAATTAAATGCTGGCATTAATCCTAGTGCAGGTTTACTTAATGCATTAGCCGACAGCTGGAAACATAGTGATGCAAAAGCGTTTGTACATATCATGCAAGATAATGATAGTGAAGAAAACTATCATGCATTATTTATGCAAAAAGCACTAACTCAAGCCGGATTTGAAAGTAAAATTTTACGCGGACTATCGGGACTCAGTTGGGATAAACGAGGACGATTAGTTGATGATGAGCAACGTCAGGTCACTTGTGTATGGAAAACTTGGGCATGGGAAACTGTACTTGAACAACTTCGCCAAGAAAGTGAAGCTCAAGTGGCAGGGTTACCAATTAGAACATGGCATCCAGATAATTCGGTAAGATTAATAGATGTATTACTTCGACCCGAGGTATCGGTTTTTGAACCTTTATGGACGGTCATTCCAAGTAATAAAGCTATTTTGCCGGTGCTGTGGTCATTATTTCCTAATCACCGTTATTTACTTGAGTCTTCATTTGAACTCAATGACAATTTAATTAAAAAAGGTTACGCAATTAAACCGATTGCTGGGCGTAGAGGTAGCGATATAGAGTTAGTTGGTCGTCATGAGCAAATATTGGATAAAACGGTTGGCCAATTCTCTAAACAAGAAAACATTTATCAAGAGCTATGGTGTTTACCTAAAGTTGATGATCGTTATTTACAAATTTGTACATTTACTGTTGGCGGCCATTATGGCGGTGCTTGTTTACGTTCTGATCCCTCTTTAGTTATAAGAGGGGAAAGTGATATGCAGCCTTTACGAGTCTTAACTGATGAAGAATTTATTAAACAACTTTACAAAAAAAGTTGAGGAAAGGGGTTTTTTAAGCATAATTTGCCAAATTGATCGTTCAATTTATCAATGACAGATGGTAAGTTTTGTTATTTAATTAAACATAGCTAATTAAGCTATGTTTATTTTATTAAAAATAACTAAAAATATTATATCTATTTGATTGACAACGACAATGACAATAACTTAGTTTTTTTGATAGAATTGATCTAATACAAATAATAATTATAAAAAATATAATTAAAATAAAGGAATATCAGGATATATGGCAAATACATTATTGCGCAGTGGCGATATTAAAGATTTTAAAATGCTCGGACATGACGGTAAAGCTGCTTATCTTGTCGCTTCGCAAATTCGTGAAATGTTTCGAGTTAAATTAGGTCGCCAATACTCTGATTGTTTAGCTATTCCCCAGCGTAATGATCAGGGTAATATTGTTGATTGGTATATTCCCTTTGATTCAGAGCAACCTGATGGTCAATATGATATTATCCCGTGGACTTCAGCTAGTGAAGACGAACAAAAGTCTGCTCTAGTTTTACTAAAAGAATTCGAAAGTAAAGTCATTGAGTTAGGACAAAAATTAGCAAGCAATCCTAATCTAGAAGGCGATCAATTGCTTTTTAGTCGATTGATTTACGATCCAAAACAAAATGTAGATAGTCTTGGACCGAATTTGATGGCGATACGCTTTCCTAGTAATCAATTTGTCTATATTGTTAATGGTAAACCTGTTATTACTTTTTGGGGATTTGTTAATCCTCAGACGCCACAAGCGACTTCACCTTTTTACTGTTTAGAAGCATTTCGAAAAGCTGCTCCAAAGGTTGTAGCTACCGCTCCAGTACAAGAGCCTGTTATTGTTAAAAAACCTTGGTGGAAACGCTGGTGGATATGGTTGTTAGGATTATTACCTTTGTTATTACTACTATTATTAGCAATTTTTTGGTTAAAAGGTTGTAGCTGGAACCCAAGTATATCTATCGATCCCAAAATATCATTAGATGGTAAAGTTGATATTCCGGTGCCAACAGTGGTAAATGATAAAGAGGACAAACAAGAGAAAAAAGAGCCCGAGCCAGAAATCAAAGAGGTTAATAATAAACCTGTTACTATCGTTAATGGCGTAGTACCAAATGGAAAAGTAGCAGTAGATCCTACACTGCCAGTTAATGGTATTGCTACAAATCCAGCTGTAGTTGATAACTCAGCAGCAATCGCACCAGATCAAGGAACGGCTAATAATGTAAATCCAGATGATATTACAGATCAACCACAACTTACGCCTCCACTTGATGATAAAGGAAATAATGGAGAGCAAGGTGAACAGGGAAATCAGGTTGATAAAGATGATAAAGGCAGTAATGCTAATCCTTCTGATGATAAAAATGCACAAGTGCCATCAACGCCTGATTTAGATGGTAAACCTGAAGTAACGAATAGTAATTCTGAGCAAGACAATCAAGCTAATGCAAATGCTAATCAAGCAAATAATTTACCTTTGCCTGCTGACGCGTTAAAAAAAGGATCAACAAACTTCTTAAATGGTCAATGGTCGGTTGGTGCTGGTATTCAAGATAAAGCAACAGGTAAACCATTACAATTAAGTTATAATTTTAATCAAGGTAATGGCGAAGTTACGGTTACTCGTAGTGATGGCGTTAAATGTGTTGGTAATGTTGGCTCTGGTATCCAAAATGCTAATTTAAATATTACTGGTAATACCGAAGCCATTTGCAGTGATAATACTAAATATCAATTACCAAAAATTCAGTGTAAATCAGGCAAAAACAATCAAGCTGATTGTCAGGGAATTTATGATAACGGGACTTCGTTCCCAATTACGATGAAAAAACAATAGGATTGTATATGCTTCCAGAAATACGCAACTATGGTCAAGAAGTTACACTTATCATGAATAGTGGTATTCAATTTCTTGATTTTGCATTAAAAATAGATTGGAAAGATAATCAATGGCGCAGTAAAGTGAATGGCTGTTTTATTGATCCATCTGAAAGTGGAGCGTTAGTTAGATTAATTGAAGATATCGATAATGGTAAATTTTTTGCACCAGATAATCTTTCTTTTGCTGTCACACCTACTCAAGAAATTAGTGTTGAGCAATCTTTAAAACTATATGATGGTATTTGGTTGCCGGTACCAATTCTTAGATCAATCCCGCCAGAGCGTTTTGATAAAGGTCCTCATAACTGGAGTCGAGTACGAATTATTAGTATTCCAGAAGGTGAAGACCCAGATGGCAATACTCATCGTATTACTTTTGCCTTTGATACAAAAATTTTTACCAATATGCAGGATGTTGCTTATTTGGCACCAACGGAAAATGATGTGAAAACTGGAGCTGTATTTAGTTTAGCTCATCGTTCAGATCAAGTTTCATGGTATTTAGAGCAAAAATGGATCACCAGTTGGTTAATTGATTTATTTCAAGAATTAGCCCCTCAATCTGAACGTTTAAAAGTACATAAAGATGATATTGATTTAGAAATAGCTAATAAAGCATATTATGGCCATTATTTAAATATTCTTAATTTGCTTGCTAATTCATTACAGTTACCAAAAATTAAAATTGTTTCAAATAATCGAGATGATGTGATTAAATCGATTCCTGTTGATATGATTTTAGATGTTGGTAATTCAAGAACCTGTGGTATCTTAATTGAAGATCACGTTCAAGATAAAGATAGTTTAAATCGTCGTTATGAGCTTGAAATTCGAGATTTAACCCAACCCGAACATATCTATAATGAGCCATTTGAAAGTCGAGTAGAATTTGCGCAAACTTTTTTTGGTAAAGAACATTTTTCGCTACAAAGTGGAAGACGAGATACATTCCGCTGGCCAAGTATTGTTCGAGTCGGAAAAGAAGCGAGCCGTCTAGCTAGTCGCCGCGAAGGAAATGAAGGGGCAACTGGACTTTCAAGCCCGAAACGTTATTTATGGGATCAAGAAAAGTATGAGCAAGGCTGGCGCTTTAATTCACATTATGTCAAAAGTGATCATGAACCATTTGCAACGGCAGAGCCGTTTTCTAGTCTAATCAACGAGTATGGTGAAGCTCTGCATATCCTCAGTAATGAAATTGAGGAAGAGTTTGACCGAAAAATGCCAGTCTTCCACCCCAAATATTCACGTAGTTCACTAATGACATTTATGCTATGTGAAGTATTGATGCATGCTCTAATGCAAATCAATAGTGTCGCTCAGCGTAATAAGCTTGAACACGCAAGAACACCGCGTAATTTGCGTTCTATTATTCTTACCATTCCACCGGCAATGCCTAAACCAGAACAAGCGATATTCAAAAGCTGTGTTTATCAAGCTATTGGCTTAGTTTGGAAAAGCTTAGGTTGGGATAATTCTGATGATAATATTGATTTTAGTAATCCTGAACAATTAAAAAGTATCTGGCCAAATATTCCTGAAGTTTATATTCAATGGGATGAAGCAACATGCGGTCAAGTTGTTTATCTCTTTAACGAAACGCAGAACAATTATAATGGTCGTTCAGAAGAATTTATTGCTTCAATGGTACGACCAGACAAAACCAATAAACAAAAACTAACAATTGCCACAGTTGATATTGGTGGTGGAACAACAGATTTGGTCATCAATGATTACGAACTGGATTATGGTGCCAATAAACAACTTAATAGTAGCAATGCTTATCTTGTTCCAACGCAACGTTTTCGTGATGGATTTAAAGTTGCTGGTGATGATATTTTGCTTGATATCATCCAAGATACTGTTTTATCGTCATTAACTACTGGATTAAAACAGATTGGACTTGTTGATCCTAATCTGATTTTATCGACAATTATCGGCTCACAGCAGGTATCAATTCAAGATGCTGTGTTACGGCAACAATTAACTTTACAGTTGTTTACGCCAGTAGGGTTACAGGTATTAAAACTCTATGAACTTTATGAACCATTACATGCTGAAAAACATGTTTATAACATGACTTTTGGTGAGCTATTACAAAATAATGTGATGACAGATAATGTTCTGAATTTTATTAATGAACCGGTTCGTCGAGCTCTAAATAATCCTGAATTTTCCGTTCTTGATTTAAATGTTGAAATAAATCTTAAACGTATTCATCACTTATTTATTCGTGGTGATTATTATAATATTTGTAAAACGTTTGATGCTTTATCTGAAATTATTAGTTGTTACCAGTGCGATGTCCTATTATTAACAGGGAGACCGTCGCGTTTACCTGGCGTACAAAGCTACTTCCGTTCACGTTTATCTATCCCTGCTGGTCGTGTTTTACCATTACATGGTTATTATACTGGTGGATGGTATCCATTCCATAAACAAGAGCGCATTGATGATCCAAAAACTACAGCAGCAGTTGGTGCCATGTTATGTTTCTTGAGTAAAAACCTAAGATTGGCGAATTTTTATTTTAGATCGGCAAATATGGAGTTGTACTCAACAGTTAAATACATTGGTTTATTAGATAATCTAAATATGATAAAAAAAGAAAATATTTATTATCAAGATATAGATTTAGATGATCCCGATTATGACTTTCCTGAACTCTCTTTTGAAATTCGAGGCACAACAAGGCTTGGTTTTAAACAATTAGACACTGACCGTTGGCCTGCCTCACCAATTTATATTTTAACGATTGAAAATAGTGATGTTGCTAAAAGACTAAGTGCTGAAGGGGTAGTTTTAGAAGTAACATTAGGGATAAAAAATCGACAAAAAACAGTTGAGAATTTCTATATTAAAGACGTCAAAGCTTCAGATGGGCGTGCTTGCAGTAAAACCAAGGATATAAAGCTTAGTCTAAATACAATGGTAAATTCTGGCTTAATTAGCACACAATATTGGCTTGATAGTGGAATAATAAAACGATGAAAAATTTAAACGAACAACTTCCTAAATCTTGGGAAAAGATTTATCAAGCATCAGCACAGGCAATTGAATGGGTCAATCAAACCCGAGATTCATCAAAACGTTTGCATAATGAAGCTGATAATTTAATTCTTGATCTACGCCGATTACGTAATAGTGCTAAACGTTTAGGTGATGTATCGACTAAATCCGTTGCTGTCGGTTTTTTTGGTTTGTCACAAGCAGGTAAATCTTACCTTATTTCAGCATTAGCAGCCGGTGAAAATGGAAAACTTGAAACAGTGGTTGATAATGAAATCTTAGATTTTATTGAGCACGTCAATCCTGTTGGTGGGGGTAAAGAGGCAACAGGACTCGTTACTAGATTTAGTCGTACTGCTAAAGGTGGTATTGCCAACTATCCACTAGAGCTAAAACTATTTCAAGAAATAGAAATCGTTAAAATTCTAATTAACGCTTATTTTAAAGATTTTGATCAGCAGAAAGTTATCAATAAAGTTGAGTTTTCAGAGTTAAACCAAGTTATTCAACGTATCGAAAGTAAAAAGCAAGCTGATTACACTGGCGGTATAACTGAAGATGATATCGTTGATCTGTATGATTATTTATCTGAAAATTTTGGCAATTCACTTGAAGGATTGAAAGGTGGTTATTGGGAAAAAGCAATGTCATTGCTACCTTATCTTTCGATTACCGACCGTGGTAGTTTATTTTCTGTGTTATGGGGTGGTATCAGTGAACTTACGGCGATTTATATTCAATTGGCGACAACCTTATCAAGCTTAAATCATGTAAATACCGTTTATGCGCCGCTCACCGTGTTAGTTAAGGACAATGAGGATGGTACCAAGTCGCAGATTGATAGTATCATGAATGTCGATATGCTTGAAAGGTTAAATACTGAAAATGATTCATCGGTAACCGTTACACCACTTAATGGAATGCCAACCTCAATATCATTAGCGCAATTAGCCTTTTTAACAGCAGAATTAATTTTCCCATTAGTGAATCAAACTCGTGTACCTACTTTTGAGAATGTCGATTTGCTTGATTTTCCAGGGTATCGAGGTCGATTAAATTTAACTTCTATTTCTGACGTCAAAGAGGGTAACCCTGTCGCTCAACTTTTATTGCGCGGTAAAGTTGCTTATCTTTTTGAGAAATACACTGATAGCCAAGAGATGAATGTTTTGGTGGTTTGTACGCCATCGGATAAACAATCAGATGTTAATGATGTTGGTCCAGTATTAGAAAGATGGATTGATAAAACCCAAGGCGAAACAGCTGAGAAAAGAGCAACAAAGAAAGCCGGATTGCTATGGGCTATAACAATGTTTGATAAGCGTATTGGCGCATCATTGCCGCTATCTCAAGATAATTTAAAAAATACTTGGGGTAAAGGTGGCTTATTACAGCAAACCATTTTAGAACGTTTTGGTAGTTATGATTGGTTATCCAATTGGTCAAATAATGGTAAATTTAACAATGTATTCTTGGTCCGTAAACCAGGATTTGATGTTGCATTTTTAGATGTTGATGCTAAGGCAAATGTTGAATTGTCCTACAGTGATAAGTATCAAAAAGAAATGTTAATGTTGAAAAACACATTTGTTGAAAATCCAGAAGTTCAAGAGTATATAAACGATCCAGGACAAGCTTGGGATGCGATGTTGAAACTAAATGATGGTGGCATTAGTCGAATTAGCCAGTATTTAGAACAAGTTGCCATTACTGAGGTTAAGCAACAGCGGATCGTTGAGCAGCTCAATGAAAAAATCGATTATATTCTCAATATGCGTTTTGATACTTGGTATCAAGCTGATAGTGATGAAGAACTGGGTAAGAAAAAACAGATTATTAGTAACGTTATTAAAGAACTACAAGGAAAAGCGTTATTATTAGGTGAATTACTTAAAGTTTTAGAATTACCGGATCAAACTATTCGAGCCTTGTATCACTCTAGCCATATGGATAATGATATCAGCAATACTAGCGGTGATGACGTAATCGATAATTCTTCAAACGATTTTGGCTTAAATACCGACTTTGAACTTTTTCCAGAAGTAGATTCACCTTTACAACCAAAAGCAGTTGCTAATATTGCTAGCGAATCAAAATTTGCCAAGAATGTTTTTACTGCATGGTTAGAGCATTTAAGAAATATTGTGTTAGATAAGCATATTCTACAATTTTTTGGTATTGAGCAAAAAGCTCTCTCTTTTATTATTGAAGAGTTGATTACTGGTGCTAACCGTTTGAAAATTGAAACCAGCTTGACTGAAAAAGTTTTAGCTAATGAAAATGTAGGCAGTAAGCGTGATGAGCTTGAGTCTCGGCAGATTAGCACAATCCATATGTTGTTAGCTGATTTTATTGCTTGGCTTGGTTTTATTCCTGGGCAAAAAATTGATATTCCTACCAGCCGTGTTAATCAAGGTAAACCGATATTTTCATCACCATTGAGCCAATTTTCAAGTCAATTATCACATCCATTACCAGTACTTGATGATAAGACAAAAAATTATTCTCAGTTTGCTATATTTGATTGGTTTATTGCTTTTGCAATGCTTGCTCAAGAAAATGTTGGTCACCATGCTGGTCGTGAAATAAGTCAAGAACAAAACTCTCGACTTGGTGAAATTTTAACTTGTTTTAAGCAATCACAAATACAATAGTATTATTGTGAATATATTTAAAGACAACAATTTAATAACAATAAGGTAGTTTTTTAAAACTACCTTACATTATGAAATATTTATCAAATCATATTGATGCAATCATAGTGATGAAATAGAGGATATCATGGCATTAAGAATTGAATTAGAAGGTGATAAACCCGGTATTGCTAAATTTTTGGCGCAAAAATGGAGTGGAAGTGCTGATATTGATATACTTATTCAACGTAACCAAGATGGTTATTATTTGTCCGGTCTTAATCAATGGGGACCAGAAAAGAATTGGCATACTATAACTAGCATGTCTGTCGAGAATGAGCAATTAACTGGTCTCATCGGTGAATGGCTAGTTGATTCTTTGTTATCTCAAGAAAATAGTGTTAGATTTCTTGCTGAAATTCGTGATAAACAGAATCAAAGCTATACTGATAGAGGAGTACTCAATATCGCTGAAACAGTATTCCCTTCATCTGCTTTAATTACCTCGCCAGCAATATTTGATGAGATTGAACAAAATACCTTTGAGCCGGATAACGTAGCCTCTAACCTTGTTGAATCTGATGATTCTCAGCCTGTAGAACCTGAAACAGAAGAACAAACAATTGGTTTGGAAAATGAGGTAATAGCAGAGCCTGAAATGGAAATAGAATCTGAAATAGAGGTAACGCCAACACCAACAATAACACAACAAGCAGTGTCAGCTCCACAACCCACTAAAGTAAAAAGTAAATTAGGATTGATTATTATTATTTTTGTTATTCTGCTGACTTTAGCTGGGATTGGCTTTGCAGTATGGTATTTTTTATTCTCTCAAGATAAAAATCCTTTAACTTCTCTAACTCAAAGTAATAGTCAATGTAATGTTGCTAATGCAATAACTGATGATTTATCTTTTATTCAACAATGTTTACAGAGTAAACCTAATACTGATGCAGTAATTGATGTCATAAATCAGGCTAAACAAGCTAATAAATGTAATATCGCACAGCGTTTATATGCCAATCAATCTTTATTGAATGCTAAAGTGGCCTTACTTTATGCAAAAGAATACGATATGAAGTTTTATCAAGATAACCAGTGCTTCAAGGCAGATAAAGAAACAGCAATTTATTGGTATGAAACGTCATTAAATAATGACCCTAACAACTCTTTAGCTAAAGAGCGGTTAGCTGAATTACAAAAATAATTAAGGTGCAGGTATGAAAAAAACAGTAATCTCAACATTGATTTTTGGATTTAGCCTGACTTGCTTACCTTTGGTTAGTTCGGCTTTAGAACCATTAAAGCAAACTGGTAAAACAACACTTTATCAGCGAGTCTTGAGTACACCAACTTGTGAGCTGAAAAAAAATATTAATGATACTACTGGTCAATCAGTACCTGCTTTTTCTCGTTATTATGTGTATGAACGGAAAAATCTAAATAATCAAGAATGGTTGAATGTGGGTCCTGATTCATATGGCAAAACTGTTGGTTGGATTAATAATTCCTGTACTGTTGCTTGGAATATGCAACTGACTTTAGTTTTTACTAATCCTGTTGAACGTGATCCTTTATTATTTTTCAAAGATAAAGCCTCCTTATCAACAATTGTTGATTCTGATAAACCAGAAACATTATTAAAACCTATTCGTGATGCATTAAAAAAGAATAAAATGGCACCTCAAGTGGTGGCACAAGAACCGAAAGAATTTATTGATTTTAAAAGTAATTTCTATTTACTACCTATTTTACAAGGTGAAGAGGTAATGAATGGCCAAGGCTTTTATGAAAGAATTTTAGAGGTTGCTTCAGTTAGTAAACAAGAAACAGTAGTTAAAAATAATAACAAGTCTATTAATCAATCTTCTGATGATAAAACGAATCAAGTTGCCCCATTTAAGGCTGCGATTGTATTTGTCATTGATTCAACTATTTCAATGGATCCTTATATTTCTAGGACCAAAGAAGCGGTGGAAAGAGTTTATCAGCATATTGAAAAAGAACATTTACAAGATCAGGTTAAATTTGGTTTGGTTTCATTCCGCTCAAGTTTAAAAGCCTCAAATAAACTAGAGTTTGTCAGTAAAGTTTTTGCTGATCCAAATAAAGTAAAAAATAAAAATGATTTTAAAAAATTGAGTGCTTCACTCAAACAAGCATCAGTGTCCACCGCTTATTTTGCCGAGGATTCTTATGCAGGTGTATCACAAGCTTTAAATGATATTAATTGGAATAGCTTTGGTGCTCGATATATGATTTTGATTACTGATGCAAGTGCTATTCCTGGTGATGATAAGCTTTCAAGTACTGGTATGGATGCTGCTCAATTACGACTTGAAGCACAACATAAAGGTGTTGCAATTTATGCCTTACATTTAAAAACAAAAAGTGGTGAAAAAGATCATCAAGTGGCTGCAGCTCAATATTCTGACCTGACTTATAACGATTTTATTCATAAATCATTGTATTATCCCGTTAATGCCGGTGATGTTAATGAGTTTGGTAAGAAAGTAGATTCATTAGCGCAAGCTTTATCAGAACAAGTTAAATTAGCTTATAAAGGGGAATTATCAATTGGTAATGCGCTTAATGCTAAAGATGACAATACTGATATGTTAAAAGATGCTTTACTATTGAGTAAGGCGATGCAGTTAGCTTATCTAGGTGATACTAAAGGAACTAAAGCGCCAACTGTTTTTAAAGCATGGATTGCTGATAAAGATTTTGTTAAACCGACTATTCCAACTGCGGAACCGAGAATTTTATTAACTAAATCGCAATTAAGTGATTTAAGTGATATTGTGACTAAAATTGCTAACGCAGCTAATGATGGATTGATTTCTGCCGATGATATGTTTTCACAATTACGCTCTGTCGCTGCAGCAATGGGACAAGATCCAAACAAGTTGAAATCAGATTCAGTTACTAAAATTGCTGATTTAGGTTTACTTGGTGAATATTTAGATAATATTCCCTATAAAAGTGATGTAACAGGTCTTGATCAAGAAACATGGAAAAGTATGAGTGGAATTGAACAAGAGAAGTTTATTCGTAATTTAAATAGTAAAGTACGCTATTATCAAAAATGTAATGCTGATGTTGATCGTTGGATTTCATTATCTGAAGGTAGTGATCCGCGCGAAAATGTTTATCCAGTACCATTAGAAATGTTGCCATAAAAAATGTTAACTATTAATAATCTGGTAATTTCCAGACCGATAGGCAAATCTTTTTTTAAAGTTTGCCTACCAGAGCTTTCTGTTAAAGCTGGTCAAGTTGTTGTCATTAAAGGTGATAGTGGCTGTGGTAAGAGTACTTTACTCGAAATGATCGGTATGATTCTGCAGCCTGATGAAATTAGCCATTATCATCTTATGGTTGATAATCAAAATTACGATATTGCTAATGTGATTCAATGCAATGATGTAAATGAATTAGCGACTATACGAGCTAAATATTTAGGATTTATGTTACAAACGGGTGGATTATTACCATTTTTAAATATTAAAGATAATATTTTATTATCAGCGAAGTTATTACAAAAAAATATTGATCCTACCAGATTTGATTATTTAATTGATAAATTGAATATTGGTCATTTGTTAAATAAATATCCTAAACAGTTATCAATAGGTGAAAGACAACGAGCATCTTTCATACGTTCGATTATTCATAAACCTGCGTTACTGTTAGCCGACGAACCAACTTCTGCACTTGATCCTTATAATGCTAATTTACTATTTGATTTAATTATAGAGCAAGCTCAAGAAGATAATATTTCAGCTCTGATTGTCACTCATGATTGGCAACGGATTGAAAATAAAGAACTGTTTACTTTATCGGCAAAATTAACCTCTATGCAATCATCAGAATTTTTACCGTTATAAAGTAAGGTGTAAAAAATGGATAATGTAACATCAAAATGGCGATTTATCACTAGGTTATCATTGGCCGATTTATGGTATGACAAGAAAGTATCATTTTGTATTATCGCATCTATAATATCTGTTATTACGCCATTATTGCTGTTGTTTAGTTTGAAGTATGGCGTTGTTGCTCAGCTACGCCATCAATTACTTAATGATCCACAAAATTTAGAGATAAAAATTGTCGGTAATTTACAACTTAATCAGCAAATGTTCGATTGGATTGCAAAGCAATCTGAAACAGCGTTTGTTATTCCGCTTACTCGTTCTTTGAATACTCAAGCGGATTTGCTTAAAGATTCTAGCCATTTTGTTAATAATGCTGAAATTATTCCAACCGCAAAAGGTGATCCAATAACTCAAGATATGCCATTGATTGAAAAACAAAACCAAATTTTATTGAGCTCTTTAGCTGCAGAGAAAATGCAAACAAAAATTGGTAGCCGAATAAAGATGGTCATCACCAGACAACTAGATGGTAAATTGGAAAAAGGGATAACTGAATTAGAGGTTATTGGTATCATTCCTGAAACGTATTATAGTCGTGTTGCAGGCTTTATAAGCTTAAATCTTTTAATTGAGATGGAACATTTTTATGATGGTTATCAAAGTGAAATTTTTCCAACCGGAACGGGTTTAATTAATTCTTCTTCTCCTAACTCATTTGCAAGAGCTCGAATTTATGCTAATTCACTTGATAATGTTGCTCCTTTAGCCTTTAAATTGCGTGAAAGAAATATAGAAACACGAACTCAAGCAAATGCGATTGAAAATATGCAAGCTATTGATCGAGTCTTAGGTTTTATTTTTAGTGTGATTGCTATTACGGCAATTTTTGGATGTATATTATCTTTCAGTGGTTCATTTTTATCTAATATAGAACGAAAACGTAAGGATATTGCGTTTATGAGGCTTATAGGATTTAAGTCTAAGCAGGTTATGTTCTATTTACTGATACAGGCAATGACATTAAGCTGTTTAGCTTTTATCGTATCATGTTTGCTATTTTTATTAGGAAATTGTGCATTTAATCTTGTTTTAGGTAAAAATTTAGTTTCACAACCAATCGTTAGTCAATTACAATTTTATCATTTCATTATCGCATTTATATTAACACTATTAATATCATTCATTGTTGTTGCGATAGGAGGACGGGGTGCCATCAGTATTCAACCAGCAGAAAGCCTACGTGAAGCGTAAGTTTAACCCTATTTTTTGGGTAATTGCTTTCAGTTTTATTCCTAGTATTGGATATGCTCAGCCATGGGATAGTAAATTTTATAACCCTAAACCGGCTAATGATGATGTTATTCTTCCCATGCCGTGTGAAGGTAGTTTGGTGATGAAGAAAGTCTTTACACCAACACGTAAACCATTGGATGATGTTAAAATTGTGTTAGGTAATAACCAAAAAGAACTTGGTTTCGCTGAGTATGCAACACCTAATTATATCTCAGGTAGTTTTTCTAATGATGGTGCCGAAAGATATTATCTTATCGGTAAATATGAAATTACCGCTCTTCAATATCAATCAGTTATGAATGATAACTGTCCAACAGCTAAAACAAATCTTGCTTTCCCCATTACTGATATCAGTTGGTTTGATGCCGTGGCTTTTACTGATAAATATAATCGTTGGTTAATTAAACAAACAAAAAATAGATCAAAAGACTTACCCAAAGGATATGTTCGTTTACCAACTAATACTGAATGGGAATATGCCGCAAGAGGTGGTTCTAAAGTTAGCGAATCAGAATTCCGTGAATCAAGATTTCCTATGGCAAATAGTTTAGAAAATTATGCATGGTTTTCTGGTGCAAAATCAGCCAATGGTAAATTGCAACTTATTGGTCGATTAGATGCCAATCCGCTTGGTCTTTATGACATTTTGGGTAATGCGAGTGAAATGATGTTTGATTCATTTCGGATGAATAAACTTGATCGCTACCATGGTCAGCAAGGAGGTATGGCTGTTCGCGGTGGAAGCTATTTAACCCCAGAAGCATCAATAACTACTGCGTTTAAAATAGAGAAACCTTACTATGACGTTCAAAGTGCTTATAGAAGCAAAGATGTTGGATTTCGTATAGTTTATACAACTGAAGTTATGCAGACGAATGATCTAGTAAAAGAACTGGACAAAGAATGGAATGAACTGGGTAATCAAGAGGGTCTTTCCAAAGATGATAATGTGGTTAGTGAGCTGGAAAAAATTACCAAGCAAGTTGATGATAAAAAAACTAAAAAAGAATTAAATCAACTTAATGCGCTTTTACGTAGCGCTAATCAAGCACGTGATGAACAAAGAGATCGATCTATTCAGTCAGCATTACAGTTAGGGGCCTTTTTATGTGCTAATGTTTCCGATTTGAATGCAAAATTTGAATATAATAATAATTTATATGAAATTATGACTAATGAGGTCTGTGATCCAAACGAAATAGAAACATTGAATGTAGATAATATGTGTTCCAAAGTGAAACTAAATGATTTAAAAAATGTCCTAAATGAATCTAAAAATGCACGTGATTTTATATTAAAATATTATTCAGATACTATTGTAAATACTGCAACAAATTATGAGAAGGATACCATTAATAATCAATCTAAGCCTACGCAATTTATACTTGAAAATAGTGGTAAAGCCAATATGAGTGATTACTTAAAACTCTATTTTAAACATATTAATAAATATATTGAATCAGGGAATATTGACCGAAAAAATTGGCTTGAGACGTGTAATGAAATAAAGGGAAAATAATAATGAATAAATTAATTGTAACATTGACTTTGTGTATCTCCTTGATTCTGTCTGGTTGTCAAGCATCAGGTGGTGCAAGTTCAAAAGATGTTGATCCAGATTTAAGTAAAAGTAATAGTGCCAAATTTTTCAGTAAATCAGCATGGCAGTCTTGTGCTGTAGGTGCGGGAATAGGTGGTATTGGTTGTGTATTATTGGGAGGTAAAACCGGGACATGTTTGGCTTCAGCTGCTGTTGGCTGTGGTGTAATGATGGGGGCCAATTATTATCTTGATACTAAACGAGCTGAATATGCTGATGCGGAAATGCGACTTGATGTTTATATTCAAGATGTGCAGCAAAATACCTATGAAGTACAAGCTGTAACTGAAAGTGCGAGAGCTGTATTAGATAAAAATTTGGCAACATTAAACTCATTAAATAAACAAATTAATTCTCAATCTGTAAATAAAACACAAGCCAAAAAAGAACTGTCACAAATAGATGCTAACATTGCCTATTTGAACGATAAATTATCACGTATGAAAAAAGTAGAAAATGAATGGGTTTCACTTTCTTCGCAAGAACGACAATCAGGTGTAAATGTGTCAAAACTTGATAATCAAATTAACCAGTTACATAAACAAATTGCTGTACTTGAAAAACAAATTAACATTGTTACTCAACAACGTTCAGCTGTAAGGGTGAGCTAATTATGAAAAAGATATCTTTTATATTTTTATTTAGTCCATGGTTACTTTTAACCGGATGTTCGACAACGCCAGAACAATGCGATCCAACTAATACTAATATTGGTATTATGGATAAAATTAGTTGCAATTATTCAGGTAACTATCAAGCTCGTATTGATAAAAAAGAACAGATTTTAGAGAATGAAAAACGTGCCAATGCACAATTTAGAGAAATTTATGCAACGATTGAAAGACAGAAAAATTCGACTTCATTAAGTGTTAAACAAAAGCAGACACAGTTGCAAAAGTTAAAAACAGAATTAACCCAATTAACTAATGAAGTAAAACAAAAAGCTAAAAATCGTGATGATTTACAAGCACAAGTTAATGATATTGAGCAACAGTTGAAGAAAGTTAATAATTCCAATTCATCTGAGCTTGAAAAACAAGTGGAATTAGATAAGTTAAATAAAAAACTTCAACAATTACAAAAAGCTTTAAATTTAGGTAAATAATTTAGCGATGCAACGTATAACAAGAGTCATATTTGATCAGAGTGAATCTGATAAGGTTTCTTTGTTAAAAGAATATAACTCTTTATTAGCATTGCTAAAAAATAATTTAACTGAGCGAACATTTTCGATTTTAGGCCAACCAAAGATAATTGATAATAATCAATATATTGGTTGGTATAGTAATCTAGAAGGACAACCTATTTTACTTGATGATATTGAAAGTGAGGAACATAAAAAGCAGATAGTAAAAACGCTGAATATGAGAATTAATGACATTGAACTCATTTCCAAGACTATGTCATTAACAAGCGCAGAAAAGGCTTTAATCTCTGCGTGGTTACCGAAAATAAAGAGTTCAGGTAACACCATTTATGTAATTAATGATGAACCTGTTATTGTTAATTCATTTAAAGATCCGATTTTACCTGAACCTATAGCAATACCACCAATATCAAAATCATTTTGGCGTTGGTGGTATTTTTTATTACTCGCACTGTTTTTAATTGTATTGCTTGGCCTTATTTGGTTCTTTTTTTGTCCTTATGGCAAAGAAAAAGCATCAGATGCGCCATCAATAATTGCACAAAATACAGAAAAAAATAGAGTTAAATCAACGTCAGTAGTTGAACAAACTAATGTTTTAGAACCAAAAAACGAAACTGTAACAGAAGTTAAGAATTGTATAACTAAAGAAGAAGCTGCTAACAATATATCGGCTTCTAAAATGGTGATGATATTTGATAATTCAGCCTCAATGACTTTAACCTTGATGGAATCACAAGAAAGTATCGATAAATACTTAAAAAGTAATTATTATTCGATGACAGAAAAAGAAGCCGAAGCTTATGAAAGAAAAATGACTAGATTACCTAATCGTTTATCAAGTAGTAAAGAAGTGGCATTAACCAGTATTGATAAAATACAGCAAAATATAGATATTTCACTTGTCACGTTAACAAGTTGTCCGGCTGCACAAACTACATCATTCTATCATTATGAAGATAGAGAAAAATTAAAAAGCAAAATTAAACGATTGCAGCCATTAGAGTATAATAGTGCTACACCATTATATAGTGGCGTTAAGCAGGCAAGTAAAATGCTTGATGGTATTAATCGTGATGATTATATATTGATTATTAGTGATGGTGAGGACAATTGTACTAAAAGTAATATATGTACTCTTGCTAATGAAATATCCACAGCACAACCGCGTTTAAAAATTAATATTGTTGATATTGCTGGGCAGCATAAAATAGATTGTGTAGCCAAAAGCACTGGCGGTAATGTTTATATAGCTCAAAATCCAACCGAGCTTATCAATCAAATGAGTAATGCTGTTTCAGATATGAATATTAGTAAACCTATTTGTAAATAAGATATAATAATTTTGATTTAATGGATAACTTATAAATTAAAATATCTAGTTAACCAATAGACATTTATAATGTTTTTTTGTAACAAGGAATAAGTTGAGAGATGCAAAGAATAACTCGTATTGCTTTTGATCAAAATAATGTAGACAAGATGCAGTCACTGGAACAGTATAATTCTTTACTTTCGATACTTAAACCTCATTTGACCGCAAGAACATTTTCAATTTTTGCTTCACCAAAATTAATAGAAAATAACCAATATATTGCTTGGTATACACATCTTGAAGGTCAACCTATACTACTTAGTGATATAAATGAATCTTCGCAAAAAGCAATAATTGAGGATGCTTTACTTACTAGAATTAATGATATTGAAACAACAGTAAAATTAATTCCTTTAAATAATCAACAAAAAGTTTTAGTCTCTTCATGGTTATCAAGAATTAAAAGTCCAAATAATCAAATTTATGTAATTAATAATGAACCAGTTATTATTGATACTTTTGAACCAATGGTATTACCTGAACCACCTATTGTTGTTCCAAAAAGTTTTTGGCGATGGTGGTACACCTTAATTTTAGTTTTACTTTTATTATTAATTTTAGGTTTGATATGGTTGTTTTTTAATCCGTTCAAAAAAACTAGCAAGATAGAACCAATTGTCGAACCTGCAATTACACAATCAATTGAAACGAAAAAAACGGAACTATCCGTTGAATTTCCTAAACAACCAGAACTTGTTCTTAAACTTAAACCTGAATTAAAACTAGAACCACAACCTGTAGTTGTACCTGACCCAACACCAGAGTCTGTTAGCAAATCAGAACCTAAACCAGCGCCAAAAGTAAAAAATCCACCAAATTGTATTACTAAGGAAGAATTGGTAAAAAATTCTAATCCATCCAAAATGGCGTTGATCTTTGATAATTCTTTATCAATGACGGTAACATTAACAGAGCCTCCTTCACAAGTTCAGCAATATTTTAACTATTTAACCCATGGCTATCCTAGCTATATGCCTGCATCAGAAAGAATTGCGTATGAAAAACGGATGTCTCGACTACCGACTCGTTTATCAACCAGTAAAAAAGTGGCATTGACTAGTATCGATAAAATTCAACAAAATATTAATATAGCATTAGTGGCATTAAATAGTTGTCCAGCGGCAGATACAACACCATTTTATAATTACTCGGGCAGAGGCGCTTTAAAAAGTAAAATTAATCGATTAACACCAAGTGCAGCTGGTGGCGGGGGCACACCACTTTATAGCGGATTAGAAAAAGCAAGTAAAATGCTTGATGGTGTAAAACGAGATGATTATATCCTTATAATTAGTGATGGTGATGATAACTGCTCACGAAATAATATTTGTACTTTAGCTAATTATATTGCAACTCAAAAACCTCGACTCAAAATAAATATCGTTGATATAGCGGGTGAACATAAAATAGATTGTGTTGCTAATGCTACTCGAGGTAAAGTTTATATTGCACAAAGCCCTAAAGACATGATTAGGCAGATGAATAAAGCGGTATCTGATTTAAAAATTAATCGTCCGGTTTGTCAGTAAACAGGTAAATAAAATTGATAATGCTGAATGATTGGTACTAGATTTTACTCAATAGTTATCTTTAATAAAAATAACTATTAAAAAATAGTAAAAAACCAGACAAAATGTCTGGTTTTATTATTTATTAAACAATTGTTATTAGAAGTCTAAGTTAGCTGCTTTTAATGCATTTTCCTCGATAAATAGTCGGCGAGGTTCGACTTCATCTCCCATCAATGTGGTAAACAATTGATCTGCTTCAATTGCATCTTTAATGGTAACTTGCAACATACGACGACTGGTTGGATCCATGGTTGTTTCCCATAATTGTTCGGGGTTCATTTCTCCTAAACCTTTATAACGTTGGATTGTTAATCCACGGCGAGATTCTCGAATTAACCAATCAACAGCCTCTTCGAATGAGCTTACTGGTTGTTTTCGTTCGCCTCGTTGTATAAATGCACTTTCTTCAAGTAAATCTTTCAATTGTGAGCCTAAATGGCAAATATTTCGGTATTCATTACTATGAATAAATACTTGATCTAAAGCATAACTGGTATCAACTCCATGCGTTCTTACTTTGATTACAGGTATATATAATTCTGCTTTTTCATTGTAATCTGCACTATAATGGTAGCTACTGCCATGTTGTTCTTTATTTGATAATTTTTCAACAATTGATTTTGCCCACTGTTCAGATTTTTGTTGCTCTTTTAAAATATCTTCGTCTAATACTTCTTGATAGACTAATTCTGATAACAATGCTCTAGGATAGCGACGTTCCATTTTAGTAATTAGTTTTTCAACTTTTTGGTATTCAGCAATTAATTTTTCTAAAGCTTCACCAGCTAAAGCAGGGGCATGATCATTAACATGTAGTGATGCATCTTCCAAAGCTAGAGCAATTTGGAATTGAGTCATTGCATCATCATCTTTAATATATTGTTCTTGTTTGCCTTTTTTTACTTTATAAAGTGGTGGTTGTGCAATATAAACATAACCTCGTTCAATAATTTCAGGCATCTGACGGTAGAAGAAGGTTAACAATAGCGTTCTAATATGTGAGCCATCCACATCCGCATCGGTCATGATGATAATGCTGTGATAACGCATTTTATCTGGATTATATTCATCACGACCAATACCACAACCTAAAGCAGTAATTAAAGTTGCGACTTCTTGAGACGAAAGCATTTTGTCAAAACGGGCTTTTTCAACATTAAGGATTTTACCTTTTAACGGTAAAATCGCTTGATTTCTACGGTTACGCCCCTGTTTTGCTGAGCCGCCCGCAGAGTCCCCTTCCACTAAATAAAGTTCAGATAATGCTGGGTCTTTTTCTTGGCAATCAGCAAGTTTACCTGGTAAGCCACCTAAATCTAAAGCACCCTTACGGCGTGTCATTTCTCGCGCTTTTCGTGCTGCTTCACGGGCTCTAGCGGCATCAATAATTTTGCCAACCACAATTTTGGCATCCGATGGATTTTCCAGTAAATACTCGGCTAATTTTTCACCCATTACTGATTCAACTGCTGATTTTACTTCAGACGAAACCAATTTATCTTTGGTTTGTGATGAAAATTTAGGATCTGGTACTTTTACTGATACTACTGCAATTAGTCCTTCACGTGCATCATCACCAGTAGCACTGATTTTAGCTTTTTTGCTATATCCTTCAGCTTCCATGTAGTTATTTAATGTACGCGTCATTGCTCCACGGAAGCCAGCTAAGTGGGTACCGCCATCACGTTGAGGAATATTATTGGTAAAACAATAGATATTTTCTTGATAGCCGTCGTTCCATTGTAAAGCAACTTCGACACCAATATTATCTTTCTCAGTACTAAAATAAAAAATCTTCGGATGGATTGGATTTTTATTTTTATTTAAATATTCAACAAATGCTTGAATACCACCTTCATAATGGTAGTGTTCACTTTTACCGGTTCTTTCATCTGTAAGTTTTATTGAAACACCAGAATTTAAAAATGATAATTCACGTAATCTTTTAGCTAAATGATCGTAGACAAACTCGATATTAGAAAAAGTTTCTGGGCTTGGCCAGAAGCGAACATAAGTACCAGATTCGGTTGTTTCACCAATCACTTTTAACGGTTCTTCCGGTACGCCTAAATGATAAGTCTGTTTATGAATTTTACCTTCACGGTAAATAACTAATTCTAATTTATCCGATAATGCATTTACAACTGAGACACCAACACCATGTAAACCACCAGAAACTTTATATGAGTTATCATCAAATTTACCACCAGCATGTAAAACGGTCATAATAACTTCTGCAGCAGAAATACCTTCTTCTTCATGGATACCTGTAGGTATTCCTCGACCATCATCTCGTACTGAAACAGAATTATCAGGATGGATAGTAACTTCAATATGGTGACAATAACCCGCTAATGCTTCATCAATGGCATTATCTACCACTTCAAAAACCATATGATGAAGGCCTGTACCATCATCAGTATCACCAATATACATTCCTGGACGTTTTCGAACCGCATCAAGTCCTTTAAGTACTTTAATGCTTGAAGAATCATAAGAGTTAGACATGGATTTCTCGACTTGTTTAATTATTTATATCATTCTATATATTTAAGAAATTATACCAGATTTTATGTGAAAAATCTTATCATTTTCATCGATCATATGGGTAATTTGCTCTTGATTAACCGCCGTAATAAAAACTTGAGATTTAGCTGATTTTAATCGTTTGGCTAATAGATTGCGTTTATTTTGATCCAGTTCAGAAGCAAAGTCATCTATTAAATAAATACATGATAATCCAGTTTTTTCTGAAAAATATTCACCTTGTGATAAACGCAATGCACACATGAGTAATTTTAGCTGTCCACGAGACAGCAGATCTTCTACTGGGATATTATCTATACGTAATTTTATATCGGCTTTATGTGGACCTAATGAGGTATAGTTAATGAATTTATCTCTCTCAAATTGTTTGTATAAAATATCAGAATAACTAATTCCATATTCCCAGCCTTGATAATATTGGCAATTAAGTTGGTATTCGGATAAAAAATCCCGACAAGTTTCTATAATTTGCGGAAATATATTTTGACTATAATCAGCTCTAATTTGACTGATTTTTTCGGCAATTGGTATTAACTCTTTGTCCCACGGCAATAATTGATTATAGTTAGAAGATTGTTTTAATAATGCATTTCTTTGTTTAAAAAGCCGTTTTAAATTATTCCATAGTGATACAAATTCTGGATAGTGATGAAAACATCCCCAATCTATAAAAGCTCGACGATATTTGGGACCACCAGTAAGTAAATCAAACCCTTCTGGAGTAATTAGTTGAATAGGTAATAGCTTAGCCAAGTCAGTTAATCGAAATCCCTCATCACCGTCAATTTTTATCGTATTATCGTTATTTCGTGTTTTTGATAATCCTATTGTGCGAATTTGTTGCGATGACTCTATTTGGCTAAATAAAACTAACTCCGGCTTTTCATGTTGTATGATTCTATTCGATTGAATATGTCTAAATGCTCGGCCATGGCCAAGCATATAAATAGCCTCAAGTAGACTGGTTTTTCCACTACCATTATCACCAACTATATAGTTGAAATGATTTGATAATGATAATTCAGCATAATCAATGTTTCGAAAATGGTGGATTTTGATTTGTGAAAGTGTCATGTTGGTAAAGTTTCCGGCCGTAGCCGGAAGTTTGATAGATATTAATTATAAACGCATTGGCATAACAACATAAGTAGCAGATTGATTATTGATATCTTCAATTTGTACACTAGATGTTGCATCTGTTAATAATAATTGCACACTATCA
This sequence comes from Gilliamella sp. A7, assembly GCF_002142015.1. Taxonomy (NCBI): domain Bacteria; kingdom Pseudomonadati; phylum Pseudomonadota; class Gammaproteobacteria; order Orbales; family Orbaceae; genus Gilliamella; species Gilliamella sp. A7. The sequence goes on along the minus strand of NZ_NASN01000001.1, from coordinate 25,388 downwards.
CATTTTAGTGTGTTTAATATATCTAATAAATAAGTTACATTGAAGCCGATTTCAAGTTCTTGTGACTCATATTTCACATCAATCACTTCTTCCGCTTCTTCTTGTTCAGGATTATTTGCTGTAATTTTTATTTGGTTATTATGTACATATAATCTTATGCCACGAAATTTTTCATTTGACAGAATTGCAACTCGTGATAATGCATTTCTAAGTTCTTCACATGATACTTCAAGTGGTTTGTCCGGATTACGCGGCATCACTCGTTTATAATCAGGAAATCTTCCATCAATAAGTTTTGACGTAAAGGTAAAATCACCAAGATTAACACGTAAATTGTTATTACCGATTTGCATATTTACTAGTTCATCGTTATCACTAACCAGTTTAGCTAGTTCTATTACCCCTTTCCTCGGCAAAATAACTGAACAGGGTTCCGAGATATTTTGGCCTACGGGTTGTGCACATACAGCTAAACGATGGCCATCCGTTGCAACGGTTTTTAATAATCCGTCTTCGATCTCAAATAGCATACCATTTAAATAATATCTTACATCTTGGTTAGCCATTGAAAATTGGACTGCATCAATAAGTCGTTTGATTGTCTTTTGTGGTATGGATAGATCAACATCACTTTGCCAATTTTCTAAATTAGGAAAATCAGTAGCTGGCAATGTGGCTAACGAAAATTTGCTACGTCCAGATTGAATGATTAAGCGATTATCATCAACGCTTATCGAAATTTGGGCATTGCTGGGCAGATTTCGGCAAATATCGAGGAACTTTCTTGCCGGAACAGTTGTTGCACCAGGTTCACAAGATTCGATTAAAGGAAGATGAGATATCATTTCAATCTCTAAATCTGTTCCGGTCATTGATAATGTATTATCGGTGACTTGTAATAATAAATTACCTAAAATAGGTAAAGTAGGGCGACTGCTTAACGGTGCGCTAACAAGCTGTAAGGGCTTAATAAGTTTTTCACGATCTATAATAAATTTCATAGTGTTAATTCTTTGTTAAGTTGATAATGTTCTAATTAAATTGGAATAATCCTCTTTAATATCATTGCTTTCTTCTTTCAATTCCGCAATTTTTCGGCATGCATGTAATACAGTTGTATGATCCCTACCGCCGAAACCATCTCCAATTTCTGGAAGGCTTTTATTTGTCAACTCTTTTGCTAACGCCATAGCGACCTGTCTTGGTCTTGCTACTGAACGAGAGCGACGTTTTGATAATAAATCAGAAACTTTAATTTTATAATATTCAGCGACGGTTTTTTGAATATTTTCAATAGTAATCAATTTTTCTTGCAAGGCAAGTAAATCTTTCAAAGCATCTTTCACAAAATCAATAGTGATAGATTTACCAGTAAAATTGGCATTGGCAATCACTCGATTCAATGCTCCTTCTAATTCACGCACATTGGAACGTAAGCGTTTAGCAATGAAAAATGCTACTTCTTCAGGTAGTTTTATATTATTTTCTTCTGCTTTTTTCATTAGAATTGCAACTCGAGTTTCCAGCTCCGGTGGCTCGATAGCAATGGTTAAACCCCAACCAAATCTTGATTTTAAACGATCTTCAACACCATCAATTTCTTTTGGATAGCGATCAGAGGTTAAGATAATTTGTTGATTACCTTCTAATAACGAGTTAAAAGTATGAAAAAATTCTTCTTGAGATCGTTCTTTATTAGCAAAAAATTGGATATCATCAATAAGTAGTGCATCAACTGAACGATAATAATTTTTGAATTCTTCAATAGCATTATTTTGTAGTGCTTTTACCATGTCTTGCACAAAACGTTCTGAGTGCATATAAACCACTTTGGCATTGGCTTTACCAGCCATAATCCCATTACCAACTGCATGTAATAAATGGGTTTTACCTAAACCGGTTGAACCATATAAAAATAACGGGTTATAAGCTTTCCCTGGATTTTCCGCTACTTGTTTTGCAGCTGCTACAGCTAGTTGGTTAGATTTACCTTCAACAAAACTATTAAACGTATGTTTATGATTAATCCCTGAATAGTAAGTATGGTTACTATTGCTTTCTTTGGTGGTTTTCCACGCAGGAACAACACCAGATTTAGATTGATTAACTTCAGATTTTTTTTCTACTGATAGAGTGGAGCCGACTTCAAGGTATAATTTTAACGAATTATTACCTAAAAGAGTATTTAATAACTGTGAAATAGTGGTTAAATATTTATTTTTCACCCAATCTAATACAAATCTATTAGGTGCATAAATATAAAGTTTATTCTCAACCATTTCTGCTTGCAACGGCCGAATCCAGAGGTTGAATTCAGTTGCAGGAAGAGTTTCTTGTAGTTGAGAAAGACAATCTTGCCAAATCGCAGTAGGCACGGCTACTCCTTTAACTAGGATACTAACAATATTTTGATAATTATAATCTTTTTTGTGGATAATTTATAGCTTAAAAGCAAGATATAATTTATTAATTAACAAAATATATAAATAAAAAAACCCAGCCTAAGCTGGGTTTCAAGAGATATTATTAATCAACAATTATTATTTTGTTTGATCAATTACTTGAACTTCTTGAACGTTACGTGCTTTAACTTCAATTTCAACACGACGATCTGGTGCTAAACATGCTTTTAAGTTAGCACCACGAAGTGCATTACATTTAGTACCAGTAACTGGTTGTGATTTACCCATACCACGTGAAGTGATAATTTCAGCTGGTACACCTTTTTCTACTAAGTAGTTTAATACAGTTTGAGCACGACGTTCTGATAATTTTTGGTTGTAGTTATCAGAACCGATACGGTCAGTATGACCAATTACTACGATAGCACTTTGAGATGGGTTAATTTTAATAAGTGTTGCTAATAAGTTATCAAGTGCTTGGCGACCTTCTGCTTTTAAGTCAGCTTTTGCATAAGAAAATAACACATCTTCATTTAAAACATAACGGTTTACTTCAGTTTTAATTTCAACTGGAGCGGCAACCGCTGGTGAACCTAAACGGTAAGTGATACCTAAGCTCACAGTACCTGCGTCTGGAGATGCATCAGTTTTAGTATGAATATGTTGAACATATTGATATTCTAAACGAGTTGAGAAGTTTTCAGCAAAACGATAATCAAGACCTAAAGCATAAACAGGTGATAAATCAGTTTTTGTACCGTTATCAAGTTTATGTTCATCTCTAACATTACCACCATTTTTCCATTTAGCGATAGTTACCATTCCACCAGCACGACCATAGATATCTAAATCATCAGAAATGAATGATAATGGGTAGCTTAATTTACCTGTTAAAGAAACGCCTTGAACAGAAATTTTGCTATTACCAGGATTGCTATTATCAGCATGATTAGTTCTTTTATATTTTGCAGAACCTAACCAATCATAACCTAATTCAAATGCTAAATAAGGATTTGCTTGGAAGCCAAGGAAAGCACCACCAGTAATATTACTACGATTAGAAGTTTTGATACCTACATCGTCAGATGTACGAACTTTATTTGCATCTAGTTTATAAAGTTCTGACCAGCCTAATTTAGCACCGGTATAAAAAGTGGTGTCTTCATATGCTGCATTAGCGGCAGTAGCGGTTAAACTTGCAACTGCAATTGCTAGAGCTAGAGTAGTTTTTTTCATTTTTTGCCTCAACTTATTTGTTGTTATAGACGTTGTTTAATTTAATTTTATTGTTTAAATTTACTTCGTTAGAAAAGATATTAATAACATTACAAATAATTATGTAACACATAATCTAATATTAATTATAGCACAGATAATACCCAAAGCTAGATAGAATAATTTTACATGGTAAAAATGAAATAGCTTTAATTCCATTAACTAATTTTATTAATTGTAATATATAAATCATTTATAGAGTTAGATAACGTATTGGCCATAATGCAAAAATCAGCTTCAAGCCGCTTGTCAAATTCATCAGAACCAATATCTTCATTTTCGTCCATTATAATAGAATCAAATTTTACTTTTTTCAATGTTAAGTCTGGATTGATAATAAAATTGATGCCTCGTTCATCAATGATTTTAAGTTTTGTCACCCATTTACCGGAATCTAAGTGAACTAACATTTCGTCACTAGTAATATCTTGATTTTTGCAGTTAATAATTCCATTACCTTCCAGTGGATCTTTTAACTCAGCTTCATCACCTAATATAAAAGGAGGGAAATTTAACTTTTCTTTAACCCAAGTGGTCATTATCTTTTCAAGTGGTTTATCGATTGATAATGGGGTTAATGCTAACGAACCAAGTTCTTTACGTAAAATTGCTAAAATATCTTCAGCTAGTTTAAAACTACTACAGTCAATAATAATTCTTTTATTTTCAGTATCGATCCATAACCAATAATGGTTATATTTACTAAATGCTCTAGGCATTAAATCGATCATCACTTCATCTTTTAATGTTGCTTTTTCATTTTTACTAAGTTTTCGACTTAATGCTTTCTCTTGTTGGTCAATTTTATCATTTAGTGCTTGTTTGATTACTGGCGCGGGTAATATTTTAGTTTCCTTTTTTATCCGTAAAAGGAAATGCCCTTGCATATCAATAATAAAATCATCTAAATTATTATCATTATAAGGCGATACCCATCCCATCTTAGTGGTATCTAAATTGCCGCACGGCGAAAATGAAGCCGATTTAAGCGCTTGTTCAATAGTTTGTTTATCAAGTAAATTGTCATTATTAAGTTGGTAAATAATTGCGTTTTTAAACCAAAGCATAGTGTAATATTTCCAAAAATTTGCTTTATGACGTTTATTTTATCATAACGATTTATAATATTATTGTTCTTATTAATAAGGTTTGATAAGAAATTCTTTAAAATTTATAAGATACACCCATATAAATAGATGTTACCGTACTATCATCAACCATTGGGCTATCGGCTGCATCACCTGTTAGTTTATCAATATGGACTCCACCAAAGGTTGCAATATTATCTGTAAATGAATATTGGACAGCAATTTCAAAGTAAGGCGTAAAAGAACTATCAGCATTGAAATAACCTAAGCCTGAACGTACAGATTCTTTATGAGAGATTCCATAATAATAGTCATTATGTTTACGATTTGCCCAATTTATACCGATAGTTGGTGCAATAATCAAATTATCTTTAATATAAGGTGCGGTATAGTCGGCATTAATTAATATACTATTACTATTATCAAGGACATCAGCACCAATACTACTAGAAAAAACTCCCCAATTGGTATTAAGTGAATATTCAATCTCAGCTAATAAGGTGGAGTGACGACTAGCAAGCTGTTTTAGTTTATGATTATCAGAATCGTGAGGTTTAAATTCATTAGCTAAATAGCGCGCGCCAAAGGATAGACTTTGATTATCATCATTGAGTGCATAAACTCCAGCAGAGAGATTATCAATAAAAAATGAACCATCATCATAATCAATATGTGGTATAGGATAATAGTTTGAACTATAACTTTTATATGGTGAAGTTGACCAGCCTAAACCGATTCCCAATGAAGTAGGTTCTGCTGATACAATTGCCGTATATCCTAAAGAGCACATTGATAATAGCGAAATTATACAGCTTATTCTTTTCATTTTAATACCTATTCATAGTGATATGGTTTACGACAACTATTGTGATTAAGTTATCTCAGGCCTGTCCGTCACAAAATCTATACAGTAATTGTACATTGTTACAATCTCTTTTCTCCGATAATAATGCCACATTTTGTCATATTTGAATATGGATTAGTGAGATAAATTATGAGTAAACCAACAATAGAAATGATTAATAGCCGCCCTGATGATGCAGTATTATTAGCTGATGAAGCAAAATATTGTTCATTTGGTGATACCGTGCATTACGTTGAACCGCCAAAGATTTTTGATGGCTGTGAAGGTAGCTACATGTATGATAAAGAAGGTAAAGCCTTTCTTGATTTACAAATGTGGTACTCAGCTTGTAACTTTGGTTATGCCAATGAGCGTTTAAATAATGTACTTAAAAAACAAATTGATACTTTACCACAATGTGCAAGTCAGTATCTTCATCCAACTAAAATTGAATTAGCAAAAACTATTGCTCAAGGTATGGAAAAACGATTTGGTTACCAAGGCCGTGTGCATTTTAATGTTGGTGGTTCACAATGTATTGAAGATTCATTAAAAGTAGTTCGTAATGCGACTGGTGGTAAATCTTTAATGTTTGCTTTCCAAGGTGGCTACCATGGTCGTACTCTTGGTGCATCATCAATTACTTCTAGTTATCGTTATCGTCGTCGTTATGGTCATTTTGGTGATCGTGCTATGTTTGTTCCTTTCCCATATCCATTCCGTCGTCCTAAAGGAATGACCTCAGAAGAGTATGGTGAACATTTAGTTGCTGAATTTGCTCGTTTATTTGAAACAGAATATCACGGTGTTTGGGATCCAAAAGTAGGTCAAGCTGAATATGCTGCTTTCTACGCTGAGCCTTTACAAGCGACAGGTGGTTATATTGTTCCTCCTCGTAACTACTTTAAAGGTTTGAAAAAAGTTTTAGATCAATATGGTATTTTATTAGTCGTGGATGAAATTCAAATGGGCTTTTATCGTACTGGTAAACTATGGTCAATCGAACACTTTGATGTCAAACCAGATGTAGTGGTATTTGCCAAAGCATTAACTAATGGTTTAAATCCATTAGGTGGGTTATGGGCTCGAGAAGAGTTAATTAATCCTGAAGTATTCCCAGTTGGTTCAACACATTCAACTTTTGCTTCAAATCCATTAGGTACAGCGGTTGGTTTAGAAGTATTAAAAATGACTTCCGAAACCGATTATGAAAAAATGGTGATGGAAAGTGGAGCATACTTCCTTGAAGGATTAAAAACACTTGAGAAGAAACACAAAGAAATTGGTGAAGTCGATGGTTTAGGTCTTGCGTTACGCGCTGAAATTTGTACCGATGACGGTTTTACAGCTAATAAAGCCTTAGTTGATAAAATGGTTGATATTGGTATGTCAGGTGATCTTGACTGGAAAGGTAATAAAATGGGCTTAGTGCTTGATATTGGTGGTTATTATAAAAATGTTATCACTTTTGCTCCTTCATTACATATTACTCGTCAAGAAATTGACCAAGGTATTGAACTACTCGATCAATTAATTACCCGAGCTAAAAAAGAACTTTAAGTCTTAAAGCAAAATAATCCCGCTAATCTGCATTAGCGGGACTCTAGTTATACCCGATCCTTTATAGAAAGTTATGCGATATATCAACCAACTAGAACCAAATGAATTAATCAATAATTTTATTTCTCATCCGCCACAAGAATTTACGAGCTGGATGAGTGAAGATGGTGTACCCGCTTTTTCAGCTAAGTTTGATTTGCTTACAACTGCCGATGATGATTTTAAACATAAAGTTCATAAATTGCCCTTTTATCGGAAATGGCGACATTGGTTACAACCAAAAACATGTTTTGTCGGAACGACAGTTTCAGAATACAGCTTGTTAACTGATAACGTGAATGCACAGCAATTAGCTGAAAATGTTAAAACGGCATATGCAAAGAAATATCCTTTTATTATTGTGAAAGATTTACCTTCTGATTCGCCTTTACTTAGTAAGCAGGATAATCAATATTCTAAACAGGTTATTGGTTCATTAAAAGATAACGGTTTTATTGAAGTTGAAGGACAAGCTTTAGCCTGGGTTCCAATCGATTTTGAATCGATAAATGACTTTTTGGCAAAATTATCATATAGCCGTCGTAAGAATTTAAGAAGAAAGCTGAAATCTCGTGAAAAGTTGGAGATTAATATCTTACAAACTGGTGATGACTGTTTTTTTGATGATGCCAATCTTGATTTATATTATCAGCTTTATCTTAATGTATATTCACAAAGTGAAATACATTTTGATTTATTAACCAAACCATTTTTTGTCCAATTACTGCAAAGTAAAGCATCAAATGGTCGTGTTTTCACTTATCATTATAATGGCGAATTAATAGGTTATAACATCTGTTTTGTAGTGAATAATGTTTTAATTGATAAATATATCGGTATGGTTTATCCACAGGCACGGGAGTTGAATCTCTATTTTGTTAGCTGGTTTGTTAATCTTGAATATGCGTTACAACAGAAGCTAAGTAGTTATGTCGCAGGTTGGACAGATCCCGAAGTTAAAGCTTCGTTAGGTGCTAGTTTTACTTTAACCAAACATTTAGTTTATATTCGAAATCCTTTATTAAGAGCAATTTTACGTAAATTAATAGGCCATTTTGAAACTGATAAGGAGAAAGTAGCATGACATTGCCAGTTATCCTTAATTTTGATCAAAGCGTAGGTGAAATTAATAACGCTAAAACGATTGATTTTACGCAGTGGCAAGATGTCATTCGCTTTGGTTGTAATGAAAAAAATTTCCAAAAATTTAAAATACAATTACAACAAACATTACCAGAAAACTATGGCACAGTGTTGATGGGGAGTGGTGATTATCATCATATTTCGTTATTACTAATTGAACAGCTCGCTAAGCAATATTCAGCAGATAATCCAATTGAAGTGATTATTTTTGATAATCATCCAGACAATATGCGTTATCTATTTGGTGTTCACTGTGGCTCATGGGTAAGCTATGTAGCAAGTTTACCGTTCGTAAGTCATGTGCATGTGTTAGGAATAACTTCTAATGATATTGGATTATGGCATTTTTGGGAAAATAGGTGGTCACCGCTATTTCATAAAAAATTGACTTATTGGAGCTTAGATGTCAATGTTTCTTGGGCGAAAAGAATTGGTTTGAATCATGCTTTTCGTCATTTTGATTCGCCTGATGATTTGATTACCCAATTTTTATCTGAGCAATATCGTAATGCAAAACCAATTTATTTATCGATAGATAAAGATGTATTAAGTGAAGATGTTATTCATACTAATTGGGATCAAGGAAAACTTCAAACCTATCACTTGTTGGATACTATTTCCTCAATTAAACCACGAATTATTGGAAGTGATATCACTGGTGAGTTATCAATCTGGCAACCAAAAAGCTGGTTTAAACGATTGCTTAGTTCATTAGATAAACAACCAGAAATATCATTAGAAAACTTAAATAGTTGGCAACAAGAACAGCATCAGCTCAATTTAACATTATTAAATGCTTTAAAAGCCTAGTATTGTTAACCTATTATTCTTTAATAAAATATAGCTAGGCTTGATTTTTGATTTAGATTTGGTTAATAACTATTATGAGTGTTTCTATTGGTTAATTTACTTTCCGCCAATGCTAGAAACATAATTCCTGAAACAATCAATATTGTTCCGATTAATTTAAATAGTGTTATCGGTTCATTAAATAGCCAAACTGATGCAATCATTACTGTGACAACTTCGAAATGAGACGCTGCAAAAGCGGGTCCTACAGGTGCCTTTTTTAATAAAGTCATCCAAGTAAAGAAAGTAAAAATATAACCTGCAATTGATACGTAGATCCAATGTCCAGAAAATACCCTAACAATCCATTCAAAGCTCATCGCAAGCGGTTGGGCATGCTCAGCCGCTAATTTGAAGCTGCACTGGGCAATAGTATCAAACATTAATAATACGGTAAAACCAATCAAATAGAACTTAGCCATATTAAGACATCCCCACAAAAATTACACCGGCAGTTATTAATAACATACCAATAATGCGATAAAGGGTAAGTAATTCTTTGAAAAGAATTCGACCAACTAACATAATAGTAATAATATTAAATGAGGCGAGTAACACGCCTTGAGAAAGTGGCACTAAGGTCAAAAAGGCTAGCCACAATAAAAATTCGGCCATGTAAGATGCTATTCCTACCCAAATCCAATGATTTTTAGCCAAATCCAACCAATAGTACCAACCATCTCGATTGGTCGGTGATATTGCTGCATATTTAAAGGCTACTTGCCCTAACGTATCAAAACAGATATTACTGACCCAAAGAAAAATAACTAAGGATGACATGATGCTTGATTTCCTTCTACAAGATTATTAAAAAATGAAGCACATTCTTTAATTACTTCTCGGCGTTGGCTATCAATGGTAATTAAATGGTAACTATCATTTAATACAATTAATTGTTTTGGGCCTGATACGCGTTTTTCAACTAATTTTGCATTTGTTTCAATATTGGCAATGTCATCATTACCTGAATGCATGATTAAGCACGGCGAGGTAACTTTAGGTAACTCCTGACGCATATGTTTAGCTAATAACTGCATTTCTGCTAAAGCTGGGAAAGGGTTACCAGCCAGTCCAGCAGAGGCGGCATCACCACTTAACATACTTTCTGACACAACTGCCCGAATCCGCTCATCCTTCAGACCATAAGGTGGTTTTTCAATAAAAGATACTTTTTGAAAAATACCAAGTTTTTTGAAATAGACTAATAAAAAGAACAATTTTTTAGCCCAAAATGGCATACTCCAGCCATCATAATAAAATGTAGGTGCTAAAACACCAACACCTTTAACTTGATTTGGACGATCGGCAGCTAATTTTAAAGCTAATAATGCGCCCATAGATAGACCAGCGACAAACAGATTATCAACATGTTGAGCTAAATAATCAGCGCCATCTTGAACACTTTTATACCAATCTTGCCAAGTTGTTTTGCAAAGATCTGCTTCTGTACCACAGTGACCCGCTAGCTGTATTGCATACACAGTAAATCCAGCTTTATGTAAACCATTGGCTAAAATACGCATTTCGTTTGGTGTACCAGTTAAACCGTGAATTAATAGCACACCATTTTTATTACCAGGTAAAAAATAAGATAAATCTTCAATTGTACTCATTATTATTCCTTTATTTTACCACCATCACTGGAATTAGTGTTTGTAGCATCTGTTTTAACGTTTCGGTTACATCAGCAAAACTCTCAATAGCACTATGCTTAATATTGTTTTTTTCACAGTAATTTATCAATTTATCTTTGGCGAAAACGAGATCAACATGATGAGAAACGCAAAAATCGGAAGTGCCATCACCAACATATAGAATTTGAGGAAAATGTTGCTGCTGTTTAACATGATTGCATTTGCAGTTACCGCTTTGTTTGATGCAATCCTTATTGGCAAACGGGAATTCAAGACGCCAGCTTCGTTGATTATCATGCATCAATTTATTGGCATAAATAGGCAGATGCTCAATACCATGGTGTTTTAACACAAACTGAATAGCATAATCTAAGCCGTCACTAACTACATGAACTGGAATATGATTTTTTTTTGTGTAATCAATAAATGCTTTAAAATTATCATCAATTTCAATTTTTGCTAATGCTTGATTGATTTCATCTAAGCTAGCATCCATTAGTGCAATCTGTTTACTCATACATTCTTGAGAGCCGATTTTGCCACTAACCCATAATTCCTCAAGTTCATCACAACCATCTTGACCAAATTGACTAAGTAAAGTATCAGTAACATCTTTAACACTAATTGTGCCATCAAAATCACATAAAATAATAGGGTTTTGGTGGTGAGTATAAGATGGCTGAAAAAGATGATTAGTAATTGATGAAAAAGTATTCATAGTTAACGTAAAAATTGCTTAGTTATAGATATTGGCGCCAATTCTCTCATATAGAGGTCGTAAACTTTGTAGGCTCTTTGTATATCTTTTGTAACGAGGCTTCATTTACCTGTATAATAAGGTATTTTGAAGTACACATTATACGGTAAAGAGAACCGAAAATGAGTGAACGTATATTAATCATCGAAGATGATGAAAGATTAGCTAATTTAATCCAAGTTTATTTAATCCGTCAAGGGTATATGGTTGATTGGCATAATAGTGGTGCAGGTGCCGAGGAAAAAATACAACAGATCAACCCAGATCTAGTTATTTTAGATGTCATGCTGCCAGAAAAATCTGGATTTGATATATGTCGAGATATACGTTCGTGGTTTACAAACTATATTTTGATTATGACCGCGAGTGAAGACAATATTGATGAAATTGTTGGTTTAGAATTAGGTGCAGACGATTATTTAGCTAAACCTGTAGAACCGCGGTTATTACTTGCTCGTATTCGTGCATTGTTGCGACGAAAACAGATCGAAACCGATAAAGAAAGCTATAAGGAGCTAGTAGCTACGTTTAATAATAATACACTGGTCTTTGATAATTTAGTGATTGATAGTGAAAATCGAAAGGTCTTATTAGATGGGCAAGATATCGATTTGACTACGGCAGAATTTGATTTACTTTGGTTATTAGCAAATAACGCTGGTAAAATTTTATCGCGAGACGATATATTTTCCCAAGTAAGAGGTATTGATTTTGACGGTAGCGATCGATCAATTGATGCTCGCATTTCTCGATTGCGACGCAAATTATTAGATGATCCCGATAATTCATCGCGGATTAAAACAGTGCGAGGAAAAGGCTATTTGTTTATGCGTGAAGGGGAAAACCATTGAAACAATTATTAGCTAAACCGCTATTTTTCAATCGCCGCATAGTCTTTTACCTTGTTATTTTGCTTTCGTTACAATGTATTATTGCTTATGGTGCATTATTGGTATTTGACTCATTACCTTCGTCATTAACTGATATGCCCGATGATCATCTTGTTTTTCGTGAATCACAACGCGGAACTGTCAACTTAATTCGTAAACACATAGATGAAAATAAGCAACGTCCATTGCAAGATGTAGTTAATGAATTACAGCCTTCTTTTGGTTATCCAATAAAAGTTTTACCACAACAGACTATTTTGTCTCATTCAGTTAAAAAAGAGTTAGAAAAACTTGGTTTTGCTTATGATGGTGATGACGAGGTTGTCTATATTGATTTAAAGGATGGACATTTATTGCAATTAGGTCCGATTTTAATGCGAGATATATTAGAATCAAATACCATGTCGTTGGGTGTATTTCTTATTATTTGGGCCTTGTTTAGTGCCATAGTCTTTTTTATTTTAATCTATTTTGCTTTCAGTGCAGTTTGGAAAGATCTGGTTAATATCCGTCAAACCGCAGAGCAATTGGGACAAGGAAATTTAAAAGCGCGTACTGAAAATGTAAAAGGTTGGTTATTTAAACCGTTAGCTAATGTACTTAATAACATGGGGACTCACATAGAACATTTAGTTAGTACCAATCAAACGATTTCACATGCGATGGCTCATGAACTACGCACGCCACTTGCACGGATGCGATTTGAGTTAAGTATGCTTGAAGAGTCCAGCGATGAGCATGAAAAAGCATTACTGCAAAAAGGAATGAGCGATGATATTAATGAACTTGAAACGCTGATAAATGCCAGTTTGAATTATTTCAAAATGCAGCAGAGTAATATCGAATTAAATCTTACTAATGTATCGTTGAAAGAATGGGGCGAAAAAGTTTGTCAATCATTAGCACTATTTAAACCAAAAGGGTTTGAATTAATTTGTAATAGCCAAAATGTCGAAGCTAAAATTGATACTAATTTGGCTGAAACCATTGTCAAAAATTTACTACTCAATGCGTTTAAATATGCTGCACATAAAGCGGTGTTGAATATCACAAAACAGGATCATCGAGTGATTTTAGAGATTGATGATGATGGGACTGGTATTCCTTTTGATGCTCGTGAAAAAATTTTTATGCCTTTTGCTCGACTTGATACTAGCCGCACACGTTCAACCGGCGGATATGGGTTAGGCCTTGCTTATGTAAAATTAATGGCTGAATTTCATGACGGTAAAGCATTTGTGGTGACTAGTCCATTAGGGGGTGCTAGATTTGTGGTTTCGATAAAATCAGGTGAAGAATAATCAAGCTAGATTTAATAAAATTTAATCAAAAATTATTAAGAAAGATATAGATTTAAATAACAATATTTTTTCAGATAACTTAAAACTCTCGTTTTTAACGTTTCGAAAAAACAAAAAATTTGCTATATTCTTTGATCAAATGATAAAAGTGAAAAATCTCATTTCTAAATTGGTCATGAGTAAACATATATAATTAGAGGTTTTTTATGAGCGGTGTATTACCGACAGAGAACGAAACTCGTCCAACTAACTTTATACGTCAAATTATTGATGCAGATCTTGCGGCAGGAAAATATAAAACAACCCATACTCGTTTTCCGCCTGAGCCTAATGGTTATCTACATATTGGTCATGCAAAATCTATCTGTTTAAATTTCGGGATTGCGCAAGATTATCAGGGTAAATGTAATTTACGCTTTGATGATACCAATCCTGCCAAAGAAGATATTGAATACGTTGAATCTATAAAAGAAGATGTTCGTTGGTTAGGATTCCAATGGGATGGTGAAATCTGTTACTCATCTGACTATTTTGACCGTTTATATGAATATGCAATTGAACTGATTAATAAAGGTCTTGCTTATGTTGATGAGTTGTCTGCTGATGAAATCCGCGAATATCGTGGAACATTAACACAAGCAGGTAAAAATAGCCCTTATCGTGATCGAAGCATTGAAGAAAACCTAGCATTATTTATCCAAATGAAGGAAGGTAAATTTGCTGAAGGTAAAGCCTGCTTAAGAGCAAAAATTGATATGGCATCACCATTTATTGTTATGCGTGATCCCGTGTTATATCGTATAAAATTTGCTGAGCACCACCAAACTGGCAATAAATGGTGTATTTACCCAATGTATGATTTTACACATTGTATCTCGGATGCCATTGAAAATATAACTCATTCACTTTGTACGCTTGAGTTTCAAGATAATCGTCGTTTGTACGATTGGGTTTTAGATAATATTACTATTGAAGCAAGACCACATCAGTATGAGTTTTCAAGACTAAATCTTGAATATGCTATTACTTCTAAACGAAAATTAACCCAGTTAGTTTCTGAACAAATTGTTGACGGTTGGAATGACCCTCGGATGCCTACCGTATCGGGTTTGCGTCGCCGTGGTTATACACCGGCATCAATTCGTGAATTTTGTCGTCGAATTGGTGTAACTAAACAAGAAAATACGGTTGAAATGAGTACACTTGAGTTCTGTATTCGTGAAGATCTCAATGAAAATGCGCCACGAGCAATGGCGGTACTTGATCCTGTTAAAGTTGTCATTGAAAACTTTTCGGAAACAATTGATGAAGTACTTAGCATGCCAAATCACCCTAATCGCCCAGAATTAGGTCATCGAGAAGTGACATTCACGCGTGAAATTTATATTGATCGAGCTGATTTTAGGGAAGAAGCAAATAAAAATTATAAGCGTTTAGTATTAGGTAAAGAAGTTCGTTTGCGTAATGCTTATGTGATACGAGCAGAACGTGTTGAAAAAGATGCGGACGGTAATATTCAAACTATTTATTGTAGTTATGATCCTGCTACATTAAATAAAAATCCTGAAGATGGACGTAAAGTTAAAGGAGTTATTCACTGGGTGTCAGCTAAATTTGCAAAGCCAGCTGAAATTCGTCTTTATGATCGGCTATTTAATACTCCAAATCCAGGTAGTGCAGAGGATTTTTTATCAACTATCAATCCAAATTCATTAATTATTAAACATGGGTTTGTTGAGCCTAGTTTGCAAAAAGCTGAAGCAGAACACGCTTATCAATTTGAACGTGAAGGTTATTTTTGTCTTGATAGTAAATATGCCACTGAAGATAATTTAGTATTTAATCGAACAGTGGGATTAAGAGACAGTTGGAACGAAGCTTAATCATAATCAATACGCCAACTTTGGTTGGCGTATTAATCCACTCTACTTAATATTTTTATTGATATCATCGTCAGAAGCTTAGTTTGGCTTACTTTTGCAGTATGAATATAATCCTCAATAATAATGATTACTAACAGATTGTAATTAAAAATTTTCTTAATTTAATAATAAACATTAAAGATTTATTTTAAAAAATTGTAGTGTTTTAAATAATCATAAAAAGCCGAATTGAACATTAAAAAACCCCTTTCCTCAAAATTCTTTAATTACATTATATTATGATTTTTAAGATAGCCTCTTTGTTCAGTTTATTTTATAATGTTGTTCTATTTTTTTCCTATTTTGGCTTAAAAAGAGTACTCTTAGCATGAAAATTTTAGCTGGTTCTTCTGCTCTATCTGCATTTCGTATTAATAAAATTTTATCCTCTTGTCGTGAACAATCTATCCCTATAACAAATATTGAAGCCCAATACATTCACTTTATTGATTTAAGTGATGAATTAACCGTTCAACAACAATTAACCTTAGATAAATTGTTACAATATGGCCCTAAAAGTGCGCAAATAAATGTCGAAGATAAAGCCAGTAAAATACTCTTTTTAGTTACTCCACGCGAAGGTACTATTTCGCCATGGTCATCTAAAGCTACTGATATTGCACATAATTGTGGATTATCACAAATCCATCGAATAGAACGAGGTATTGCTTATTATGTGCAAGCTAGTTCTCCGTTAACTGATTTTCAAAAAAATGCTTTTCTGGGTTTGATACATGACCGAATGATGGAGACCGTTTTAAGCAGTTTCGAGCAAGCAGAACAATTATTTAGGGCTGATCAACCCAAACCAGTAACAACTATTGATTTGTTAGGACAAGGTCGTCAAGCATTAGAGGAAGCTAATCTAAAATTAGGTTTGGCTTTAGCACCAGATGAAATTGACTATTTAGTTGAGAATTTTCAGAAATTAAACCGTAATCCGACTGACATTGAGCTTTATATGTTTGGTCAAGCAAACTCTGAACATTGTCGTCATAAAATATTTAATGCTGATTGGATTATTGATGGTGTTAAACAACCAAAATCATTATTTAAAATGATCAAAAATACTTTTGAACATACGCCAGATTATGTGTCATCCGCTTATAAGGATAATGCCGCTGTTATGGATGGTTCGAAAGTTGGACGATTCTTTGCTGAATATGATAGTCGAAGCTATGATTATCATCAGGAATATGCTGATATTTTAATGAAGGTGGAAACCCATAATCACCCAACAGCAATATCACCATGGCCGGGTGCGGCAACGGGTAGTGGTGGTGAGATTCGAGATGAGGGCGCAACAGGAAAAGGCGCCAAACCAAAAGCAGGATTAGTTGGTTTTTCTGTTTCGAACTTACGAATTCCCAATTTTGAACAACCTTGGGAACAAGATTTTGGTAAACCAGATCGAATTGTCAGTGCGTTTGACATAATGATGGATGGGCCTTTAGGTGGTGCGGCATTTAATAATGAATTTGGTCGTCCAGCTTTACTTGGTTATTTTCGTACTTATGAAGAGAAAGTAAATAGCTATAATGGTGATGAAGTCAGAGGTTACCACAAACCGATTATGTTAGCAGGTGGTATGGGCAATATTCGTCGTGAACATATTCAAAAAGGCGAATTTCCTATCGGCTCCAAATTAATTGTATTAGGTGGGCCTGCCATGAATATTGGTCTAGGAGGTGGTGCTGCTTCATCTATGACATCAGGACAATCAGATGCTGATCTTGATTTTGCTTCAGTTCAACGTGATAACCCAGAAATGGAACGTCGTTGCCAAGAAGTGATAGATCGTTGCTGGCAACTTGGTGATAAAAACCCAATTTTATTTATTCATGATGTTGGTGCTGGTGGTTTGTCCAATGCGATGCCTGAACTAGTTAGTGATGGTGGTTGTGGCGGTCAGTTTGAATTGCGCAAAATACTAAGTGACGAACCAGGTATGTCACCGTTAGAAATTTGGTGTAATGAATCACAAGAGCGCTATGTACTAGCTATTCACCCAGAAAGCTTAGAATTGTTTGATGAACTTTGTAAGCGTGAACGTACACCTTATGCAGTAATTGGTGAAGCTACAATTAATAAAGTAGTCGTGTTACATGATGAACATTTTAATAATAATCCAATAGATTTACCGTTAGACGTGCTGTTGGGTAAAACGCCAAAAATGTTGCGAGATGTTAAATCTAGCCAAGCACAAGGCGATCATTTTTCAACATCCGATATCAATTTATATGATGCGGTGAAACGAGTATTACATTTGCCCGTTGTGGCGGAAAAAACTTTCTTAATTACCATTGGTGATCGTTCGGTAACAGGTATGGTTGCTCGTGATCAGATGGTTGGACCTTGGCAAGTACCGGTTGCCGATTGCGCGGTGACAACAGCAAGTTTAGACAGTTATTACGGTGAAGCCATGTCAATGGGGGAACGAGCTCCTGTTGCTCTGCTTAATTTTGCTGCATCAGCTAGATTAGCGGTTGGTGAAGCAATTACCAATATTGCTGCGACAAATATTGGCGACATTAAACGTATTAAGCTTTCAGCTAACTGGATGGCTGCAGCTGGTCATCCAGGTGAAGATGCTGGTCTTTATCAAGCTGTTAAAGCCATTGGTGAAGAGTTATGTCCTGCTTTAGGATTAGCTATTCCGGTTGGTAAAGACTCTATGTCAATGAAAACGACATGGCAACAAGATGGTGAGCAAAAAACGGTAACTTCACCGTTATCATTGGTGATTTCCGCATTTGCTCGAGTTGAAGATGTGCGTAAAACAATAACCCCACAACTTTGTACAGATGAGGATAATCTATTACTATTTATTGATTTATCTAAAGGTCATCAAGCATTAGGGGCAACAGCATTAGCACAAGTTTATCGTCATCTAGGACAAAGAACAGCTGATGTTCATGATGCTAAAGAATTAGCCGCTTTTTATCAGGCCATCCAAAGTTTAGTTGCGCAAAATACCTTACTTGCTTACCATGACCGTTCTGATGGAGGTTTATTGGTAACCTTAGCAGAAATGGCATTTGCAGGACATTGTGGTATAGATATTGATATTAATTCACTTGGTAGTGATATCATTGCCTCACTATTTAATGAAGAACTCGGCGCGGTTATTCAAATTCGTAATAGTGATTTAGAAAAAGTCATGACATGCTTTAAGCAGTTTGGGTTATCTCAGTCGATTCATACATTAGGAACAGCTAAAACAGGACAGCAATTTATTATTCGTAATAATAGCGCCGTGGTGTATAGCGAATCGCGATTGACATTAAGAACATGGTGGGCAGAAACCACTTGGCAAATGCAACGCTTACGTGATAACCCACAATGTGCAGATCAGGAACACCAAGCTAAGCAAAATGGTGATGATCCAGGCTTAAATGTTCATCTTACTTTTGATATTGAGCAAGATATTGCTGCACCTTACATAGTCAAAGGCGTGAAGCCTAAAGTTGCAGTTTTACGTGAACAAGGTGTCAATTCACATGTTGAAATGGCCGCAGCATTTGCTCGAGCGGGTTTTGAGTCAATTGATGTTCATATGACGGATTTATTATCAGGTCAAGTGACTTTGAATCAATTTAATACTTTAGTTGCTTGTGGCGGTTTTTCTTATGGCGATGTATTAGGGGCCGGTGAAGGTTGGGCTAAGTCTATTTTATTTAATGAACAAGTTCGTCATGAGTTTGAGCAATTCTTCCAACGCAATGATACTTTATCGTTAGGTGTTTGTAATGGCTGCCAGATGATGTCGAATTTAAAAGAACTGATACCTGGTGCTGAGTTATGGCCTCGTTTTGTTCGTAATGTATCGGAACGTTTTGAGGCTAGATTTAGTCTAGTTCAAATTCAGTCTAGCCCTTCATTACTCTTTACTGATATGGCTGGATCGCATATGCCGATTGCTGTTTCACATGGTGAAGGTCAAGTTGAAACCTATGATTTAGCGCATTTAACTGATTTAGAAAACTCAGGTCTGATTGCCGCACGTTATATTAACCACTTTGGTCAAGTGACAGAAGAGTATCCTGCTAATCCAAATGGCTCGCCAAACGGTATTACTGCGGTGACATCTAGTGATGGGCGAGCAACAATCATGATGCCGCATCCTGAACGAGTATTTAGAACCGTAACCAATTCGTGGCATCCTAATAATTGGGGAGAAGATAGCCCGTGGATGCGAATTTTCCGTAATGCACGTAAACAACTTGGTTAAAAAAAATTAGCCGACCAATGGTCGGCTAATTTACTTATTGTAATAGAAAATAGTCTAAATTTAGATAGTCTGCTTTTGTCGACTAAGTAATGGTTTAGCTAAATCATTATCCATTCTTCGCAATAATTGCTCAGTCGTTTCAAAGTTAATACAAGCATCAGTAACGGATACACCATATTTGAAATTTTCTTTTGGTTGTTCAGATGATTGATTACCTTCAAATAAATTACTCTCTATCATTACTCCAATAATTGAGTTATTGCCTTGCTTAATTTGCTCAATAATCGAGTCTGCAACGATAGGTTGATTGCGGTAATCTTTATTGGAATTGGCATGACTACAATCTATCATTAAGTTAGGGACTAATTTAGCCTTATCCATTTGCTGTTCACATAAAGCAACATTTTCAGCATCATAATTAGGTGTTTTTCCGCCTCTTAGAATCACGTGACCATGCGGATTACCTAAAGTTTGTAATACTGTAACTTGCCCTTTTTGATTAATACCAACAAATCGATGTGCCATTGAAGCTGATTTCATTGCATTAATAGCTACGTCTAAACTACCATCTGTGCCATTTTTGAAACCAACAGGCATTGATAGTCCAGAAGCCATTTCTCGATGAGTTTGTGATTCAGTTGTTCTCGCTCCAATAGCTGACCAGCTGATTAAATCACCAATATATTGCGGTGTGTTTGGATCTAATGCTTCTGTTGCAATTGGTAATCCAATCTTAGTGATATCAAGTAACAATTTACGTGCTTTTTTTAAGCCATGTTCAATATCAAACGAGCTATCCATATGAGGGTCATTAATCATACCTTTCCAACCAACAGTAGTTCTTGGTTTTTCAAAATAAACTCGCATAACAATAAATAAGTTATCTTTTACTTCATCAGAAAGTTTTTTTAATTTATGTGCATATTCAATAGCTGCATCAGGGTCATGAATAGAACAAGGACCACAAACTATAAGTAATCGGTGATCTCGACGTTCTAAAATATCAACAATGATTTGTCGGGATGAAGCAATTTGATTTTCTAATTCAGATGACAATGGATAAAGGTTTTTTATTTCTTCGGGTGTGATTAACATATGCTCATCTCTGATTCGAACATTATTTAGTGTGTCTTTTAACATTTGATTTTCCTTGTTAAAATCATTCATATTTTTATATGTAAAATATTAATTACATAAACAAGCAATATGTAAACACAAAATTACGGAATAGTAAATCAAAAATTAACTTATTGTTAGATTAATTGATGTTCTGTAAAGTAATGTTTACGGTTGTTTATAATTTAACTTCAGTGAATGTAAATAAATATGTACGGATGCGGTGAGAGAATTCTATGCATCCGTATATTGAATATGGTAGGTTATATGAAAAAAATGAGAATTTAAATAGATGTGATTGCTTCTAAAATCAATTGTTTATCAACAACATCAATGACTTCAACTGCACCTATTTTAGTTGGTAAGACCAATCTAATTTGTCCTGACAGAACTTTTTTATCTCGTAGCATATGTGGAATATAGGATTCAATTGTCATTTGTTCCGGTCTTTTAACTGGTAGTTTAGCTTTAATTAATAGATTTTTTATTCGTTCAATATCTTTATCTGTCAACTTCCCAAGCAATTTAGCTGTTTGTGCCGCCATTAACATTCCAACACTAACTGCTTCACCATGTAACCAATTACCATAGCCGAGTTCCGCTTCAATAGCGTGACCATAAGTATGACCAAGATTCAAAATAGCGCGCATGTCTTGTTCTGTTTCATCGGCAGCAACAACTTGTGCTTTTAGTTTACAGCAGTGATAAATACAATAACTTAAGGCATTTACATCTAAATTAAGTAGATCATTAATATGCGTTTCTAACCAATTAAAAAACTCAGAATCCATAATGATGCCATATTTTATTACTTCGGCTAAACCTGCTGAAAGCTCTCGTGGTGGTAGAGTTTTAAGACAATTAATATCAATAACAACTGCTTGTGGTTGATAAAATGCACCAATCATATTTTTACCAAGAGGATGATTAATGGCTGTTTTTCCTCCAACGGATGAATCTACTTGTGATAATAACGTTGTTGGTACTTGTATAAATTTAATTCCTCGTTGATAAGCAGAAGCGGCAAAACCAGCGACATCGCCAATAACACCGCCACCAAGTGCGATAAGGATGCTACTTCGAGTATGATTGTTGGCAAGTAGAGCGGTTAGAATTTGATTCCATGTTTCCATGGTTTTATATTGTTCACCATCAGGGACTATAACAAAATCTGTTTTTATCCCATGAGCCTCAAGCATGTCAATCAAATGTTGTAGATAAAGCGGAGCAATCGTGTCATTCGTGGCAATAAGTACTCGCTGGCCGCTGTGTAGTTTGAAATGTTCGAATTGACTAAGTAAGTTTTCACCAATAGTAATAGGATAACTGCGATTTTCTAATGCTACATTTAAGATCTTTTGCATAATTATTTCCCAACAAGTTTATGCCAATTTAATATTGCATGTTAACGATAAAAAAGTGGCAGCGCAACTTAGAATCATTTAAACTTACTGCCAATTTTTATCTGTAATGTTGAATTTATATGTCCTTATCTTTCGTATTAGCACAAAAAAACTGGCGTGTAGGTGATATTGAAGGTAATACACAGCGAATCATTGAATTGATGCAAAGCCATTCATCTCATGATCTTATTATTTTCTCTGAACTTGCAATTTGTGGTTATCCTCCAGAAGATCTAATTTATCGTGATGACTTTAAAAATCGTTGCCAACAAGCGATATCGGCCATCAAACAAGCTAGTCGACAATGTGGAGTAATTGTCGGTCATCCTCATTGGCAAGATGGTTTGGTTTATAACTCATTGTCACTATTTTTCGATGGACAACAATTAGCGTGTTATCACAAACAGCAATTACCTAATTATGATGTATTTGATGAAAAACGCTATTTTGCTGCTGGTGAGCAAACTTGTGTGGTTGATTTTAAAGGTAAAAAAGTTGGCTTATTAATCTGTGAAGATCTTTGGCAATGTGAACCTATTGATCGAATTGCAGCAAACAGTGCCGACTTGGTTATTTCGATTAATGCTTCACCGTATGTCTATGAAAAACCGAAGTATCGTCAAGAACTTATTAAACAACATGCAGTAAGAACCGGATTACCAATTGTTTATTTGAATCAAATTGGTGGTCAAGATGAGCTTGTTTTTGATGGTAACTCGTTTGTCTGTAATGAGAAGGGTGATATCGTCCATCGATTAAATTCGTTTGAAGAGCAAATTTCTGTTTTTCAGCTCAATGATAATCATAAACCAATACCTAACCTTAATGGCGATCCATTATCGGCTGTTTATGATGCGTTAGTACTTGCAACACGTGATTATATTATTAAAAATGGTTTCCAAGGTGCGGTATTAGGGTTATCTGGTGGTATTGATTCAGCGTTAACTTTAGCTATTGCCGTTGATGCGTTAGGTAAAGATAAAGTACAGGCTGTTATGATGCCATTTCGCTATACGGCTGATATTAGTATCGCTGATGCAAAGGAAGAGGCAGAAATATTGGGAGTTGAGTTTGATATTATTTCAATTGAACCGATGTTTGATGCATTCATGACCTCTTTAACACCGATGTTTTTAGGTACGGCAAAAGATACCACCGAAGAAAACTTACAAGCACGTTGTCGCGGTGTTATTTTAATGGCGTTGTCAAATAAACGTCGTAGACTCGTATTAACTACAGGTAATAAAAGTGAAATGTCTGTCGGATATGCAACACTTTATGGCGATATGGCGGGTGGTTTTGATGTACTTAAAGATGTACCTAAAACTATGGTATTTGCATTGTCTAAATATCGAAATAGCCGCTCTTATGTTATTCCAGAACGTGTAATTACTCGTCCGCCATCAGCTGAGCTTGCTCCAGATCAAAAAGATGAAGACAGCTTACCACCATATGATATTTTAGATGGAATATTAAAGGGTTATGTTGAACAGGATTTTTCGATTGAACAACTAGTTGCACAAGGTTATGATGAAATAACAATAAGACGTGTTATTAAATTAGTTGATATTAACGAATATAAAAGAAGACAATCAGCAGTAGGCCCGAAAATTACTGCTCGTAACTTTGGCAAAGGCAGACGCTATCCAATTTCTTCTGCTTTTGGATTTAAGAATTGGTAATCTCGAATTAAGGGTAAAGAGATATGAAAAAAATTGAAGCAATCATCAAACCTTTTAAATTAGATGATATTCGAGAAGCACTTGCTGATCAAGGCATTACAGGTATGACTGTGACAGAAGTGAAAGGTTTTGGTCGTCAAAAAGGACATACTGAACTTTATCGTGGTGCAGAGTATATGGTTGATTTTTTACCAAAGGTAAAAATAGAACTTGTTGTACCTGATGATATTTTAGAAATATGTATTGAAACTATTATGAAAACAGCGCAAACAGGTAAAATTGGGGATGGTAAAATATTCGTTTATAACGTTGAGCAAGTGATCCGTATTCGCACTGGCGAGATGGATGAGTCGGCTATTTAATTATCATATCAGCATAAATATCAGGGCGTTCTTGCTTAAGTAGATTATTAGTAACAATGCCTTGAATTGAACAAATTAAAAGATGCATGTTCTCGCCTTTTTCAAGTAATAATAGCTTTTCAGTTGTGTTAGGTGCGGGAATTGTTTTTACGCCAACGACAGAGCCGGTATTTTTATGCCAAACTTGAATATCGTCATTAATACTTCTGATTTTGGGATTAGCAATATATAGCAGGTTTTCTTCCATATTTTTCCATTCTAAAAAATCTAAGCTATCGCGGATTTGGTTGATATCATTTTCAATAATGAAACCCCAAAAATAATATTTTCCCATTTTTTTTAAATCCATAGCGCTATCATAGTAACCTATAAGCTTAAGATTTTTATATGTGATTGGACTTTTAAAATAAACGAAGTTTTTTGTTGTATCACCACGGTTTTCAACAGGAATATAGGCTTGATTCTGATTAAAAGTTTCAACGTTAGTGTGATTTTTTAGCTCATCTTTGTGTTCATATACATGTTTAAAAAAGTCAGGATTACAAGATGTCAACGCTTCAATCAGTGCTAATTTATCGGCTGATGCAGTGGATGTAAAAAACATAAACAGTAATATAAGAACGTTCTTAAACATGTTGATTTATCTTGATAAGAATATCTACCATTAAATTAACTATTATTGATTGTATAATTATTACAACATAATAACAATGTAAAAACCGCTTTTCTTTTTTAAAGAAATATTAAGATTTGTACTAAGTTTGAGCAATTGCAAATAACCGCAATTTTTTAGAACAAAAAAATATAATTAATCAAGCATAAATATTATTAATGTTCATTTATGGAAGACAGATCCCATATTTATCAATTTATCTTAAATAGTCATTTAA